>NZ_JBEXKU010000099.1:0-23257 GCF_040609575.1 Streptomyces sp. NPDC004647
ATCACCCCGTCGGTGTAGGGCTTCTTCGCCTCCAGCCCGAAACCGGTCGCCCGGTGCCGGCGCAGCGGCTCCACCTCGTTGAACGACCCCTCGTCGAGGAGGAGGTCGATCCGTTCACGGGCGGTCAGCTTGCCCTTGGCCTTCTGGGCCTCGGTCGCCCGGTCACTCGGCCCGCGCAGGACGTCCTCACGGATCGCGTGCAGCTCGGCCACCCGCCCACGGGTGTCGCTCGCCTCGGTGGGCGTCTCGTCGAGAAGGGTCATGTAACGACCCTACGAAAGCCTCACCCGAAAAAGGCCCGTCGACTTCTCACAGTCTCCGGCGTGTTTTCCTGGAACCCTTGGACAGAACCACCACCTTTACGCCCCAGTAGTCACGACTGGAGCACTCTGGCGCTGTGGAGTCCCAACAATCGTGGCCTGAGATGCCCCCTGCGTTCACACGAGGGAGACCGTACAGCCATACGAGTGTCCTGCGGTACCGGGAGTGATCCGCAGGCGGAGCGAACGCCCGGTGGAGAGCACCTTCACCGCCTCGTCCCGGGCCGTGACACGGCGGACCGGGTGCGCCCAGGTGACCTCCACCGGCGCCCCGGACCGCGCCGGGTCGCTGACCTTGATCGTCGCGGTGTGCCCCCGGCGTCGCAGCAGCACGCTCGCGGGACCGGAGGCCGCCAGCCTCCCGGCCGTACCGCCCTGCCAGAAGTTGACCGCCGTCAGGCCGAGCGAGCCGATGGCGACGCCCTGCTGCCGCCCCGTATTGGCCAGGATCGTCAGCCAGCGCCGGTCGGCGGCGCGGGCGGCGAGAGTACGCGGACCCGCGCCCGGCATCAGCAGGTAGACGTACGAGGCGTCGGCGGGATCGGTGCCGTGGTCGTGCCAGAGGGTGACCCAGCGCCGGGTCACCGGGACCGGGGAGCTGCCGGTGTTGATCTCGCGCCAGGAACCGGTGCGGGTCTCACGCAGGGCGCCGATCCGGGCACCGCGCGGGAAGACGTAGCCGCCGTGTCCGGCCAGATGGGCCCAGCGGGCGCGGGGGAAGGTGTCCGACCAGCCGGGGTCGCCCGGCTGCGGCACTCCGTCCACCGTGAGTACGGCTGTCCCGACCTCCCCCAGATTGCGGTTGTCGACGACCGTCTCGACGCCGGTGCCGTCCCGGCCGGTGATGCCCGCGCCGAGGCAGACGACGGAGTCGGCGACGCAGAACCATGACTTCTTCGCGTCGAGTGTGCTGGAGAGGCCCTTGAGATGCTGCCCGACGGCCGCGAACTCGCCGTCCGTCGCTCCGCCTACCCAGCGCACAGCGGGCTTCGGCTCGCCCCACCCGCCGCCTTCGTTGTCGGCCAGCCGCTTGGTGGAGACCGTGGTGCCGGGCAGCCGGTACCAGTCGACGGTCGGCCAGAAGGAATCGGTGTACTGCCCGCCATGGCCCGGGCCCCACCAGTAGAGCATTCCGGCGCCGGTGTGCCAGCCGCGCGGATTCTCGCCATTGCCGTTCTCGTAGTACGCGATCCGGTCGGAGGCCATCGAGATCCCGGCGGCCCATCCAGGGCGGCGGTGCACCGCCCGGTCCATCGCCGGGAAGAGCCGGTGGGCGACGGGCTCGGGGGTCGCGGCCTCCGGCCCCTCCGCGACCGCCTTCAGCCGTGAGAGGTCCGCGACGTCGAACTGGCGGTCGGCGAGGATCGGGCTCGTGGTGTCGCGGGCGATCCAGCCCTTGACCATGCCGTTCCAGCGCTGCCGCTCGGCGCCGGACGCGGCGCCGCCGAGCAGCGTGACCGCGGCGACCAGCAGATGCCCGTGGTAGTGGTCGCTGCGCATGATGCGGCGCTCGTCGCTGAGGAGCGGACCGCGGCTGATGGCCCGGCCGTTGACGCTGTCCATCATCAGCCCGTCGAAGAGCAGCGGGGCGTACGCCTTCTCCACGCTGTCGAAGATGATCTGCCGGGCCGGGTCGGTGACCTCCCAGTCCGATCCGCCGAGCAGGGTGAGCAGCCGGCCGATGCCGTCGAGCAGGACGTAGCCGTAGGTGCCGGAGTAGGCGACCCAGGTGTGCTGGATGAAGGATCCGTCGGCGTAGAGGCCGTCTCCCCGGGTCACGTACGGGAAGACGGGCGAGAGGGCGTCGCGGGCGAGGGCGACCTTGACAGGGGCCCGGCCGAGGATGCCGCGCAGGGCGACGACGCGGCAGAGGTCGACGCGGTTGGCTCCGGTGCTGGTGCCGGCGTAGTCGCCGAGCATGGTGTCGGGGACGAAGTGGTCGACGGCGGCCAGATACGCGGCGCACCGGACGTCGTCGAGCCGGTCGTATATCACCGCGACCGTGTCGAGCAGCAGCCGGGGGCTGCCGATCTGCCACTCCCACCAGTTGCCGTAACGCGTGGTGGAGGGGTTGTAGATCCGGGCTTCGAGGTGATCGAGGCCGCTGACGACGTCGGCCGCGAGGCCCGGGTCGCCGGTGAGTCCGGTGCCGGGCTGGGCGTAGGCCTGCGCCATCGTCGAGAGCCTGCCGTAGCCGCGGGTGATACCGGCGGGCGGGTCGAAGGGGCAGTCGGGCCAGAGGGAGGTGTCGGTGGGCCGCATGGACGCCCGGAAGTTCCGGGCGAGTTCGCCGGTCTCCCTCAGCCGGGAGGCGTACGGCTCGGTGGCCGGGTCGTAGCCGGTGCCGAGTTGGAGGTCGAGCCACCGACGGCGCAGTGCGTCGAACTCTGCGCCCGACTCCTTGCCGGGGATGCCGGGAGGGGCATGGGCCGGGGGGGCGGCGTGAGCCGGTCGCGCCGTGGCGGTGAGGGCGAACAAGGCAGTGCTCGCGCCGGTGGCGGTGAGAAATCCGCGGCGGGACCAAGCGGGCATGGGCGGCACGGTACGTCCTCCCGATGGATGGGTGCGTGCGTCGCGGTGGCGTAGACCAGTCGGCGACCGTTCCTTCGTTTAGCACTCCGCGACCGTCGCAGCAATGCCCATGACAGACGACGCCGAAGGTGGCTGAAGGCACCCCCACGGCTCGGGGCCGCGATCCGGAAATCGAGAACCCGAAAGATGTTGAAACTTGAACCACATCGAGGTACGGTCGATCTCGTTGAAGATTAAATCAACTGTCCCGAGGAGGAGCCATGGCTCTGTTCAACCGCAAGTCCAACGACGCCCCGGCCACTGCCGTCATCGAGGCGGACCCGGCTCTCGAAGCCCTGACCGGCGACTACACCATCGATCCGGCCCACAGCAGCATCGGTTTCACCGTGCGCCACGCCATGGTCACCAATGTCCGCGGCTCCTTCGCCGAGTACGAGGGCACACTCCACCTGGACGGCACCGACGCCTCCCGCTCCACCGCTTCCCTGGACGTGAAGATCGGCAGCGTGGACACCGGTATCAAGGACCGTGACGGCCACCTGCTGAGCGGCGACTTCTTCGACGCCGAGCGGTTCCCCCTGATGACCTTCCGCAGCACCGCCGCCGAGCGCGTCGGCGGCGACATCTACCGGGTCACCGGCGACCTGACCATCAAGGACGTCACCCGTCCGCTCACCATCGACCTGGAGTTGGGCGGCGCCGCCACCGACGTCTACGGCAACGAGCGCGTCGGCTTCGAGGGCAGCGCGGAAATCCTGCGCTCCGACTGGGGCCTGACCTGGAACGCGGGTCTGGAGACCGGCGGCGTCATGGTCAGCGACAAGGTCAAGCTGAACTTCGACATCTCCGCGATCAAGTTCGTGCCGCAGGCGTGACCCACGGCCGGGCCGCGAACAGCCGCGCCCCTGCCGGGCTCCTCGGCCCGGCAGGGGCGCGTTTGCTTTCGGTCCGCTCCGCCCTAGTCCTGCGGCTCGACGCCCGCGCGCAGCAGCCCGTACGTGTACGCGTCCTCCAGCGCCTCCCACGAAGCGGCGATGACGTTCTCGGCGACGCCGACCGTCGCCCACTCCGCGCTGCCGTCACTCGTCGAGACGAGCACCCGGGTCGTGGACTCCGTGCCGTGCTTGCCCTCCAGGATGCGGACCTTGTAGTCGACCAGCTCCATCTTCGCCAGCTGCGGGTAGATCCGCTCCAGTCCGACGCGCAGCGCCCGGTCGAGGGCGTTGACCGGGCCGTTGCCCTCCGCGGTGGCGACGATCCGCTCGCCCTTGGCCCACAGCTTCACCGTGGCCTCGTTCGCGTGCGTACCGTCGGGGCGGGTCTCGACGATCCCCCGCCAGGACTCGATACGGAAGTACCGGAGGGCCCTGCCCTCGACCTCCTCGCGCAGCAGGAGCTCGAAGGAGGCGTCGGCGGCCTCGTAGGTGTAGCCCGCCAGCTCCTGCTCCTTGACCCGCTCCACGACCCGGCCGACCAGCTCGCGGTCGTCTCCGAGGTCGATGCCCAGCTCTTTGCCCTTGAGCTCGATGGAGGCGCGGCCGGCCATGTCGGAGACCAGCATCCGCATGGTGTTTCCGACCAGCTCGGGGTCGATGTGCTGGTACAGGTCCGGGTCGACCTTGATGGCCGAGGCGTGCAGCCCGGCCTTGTGGGCGAAGGCGGAGACCCCGACATAGGGCTGGTGGGTGGAGGGGGTGAGGTTGACGACCTCGGCGATGGCGTGCGAGATCCGGGTCATTTCCGCCAGCGCGCCCTCGGGCAGCACCTGGCGCCCGTACTTCAGCTGGAGGGCGGCGACCACCGGGAAGATATTGGCGTTGCCGACCCGCTCGCCGTAGCCGTTCGCCGTGCCCTGTACATGGGTGGCGCCCGCGTCCACGGCCGCGAGGGTGTTGGCGACGGCGCAGCCGGTGTCGTCCTGGGTGTGGATGCCGAGCCGGGCGCCGGTGTCGGCCAGTACGGTCGCCACGACCGCCTGGATCTGGGCCGGCAGCATTCCGCCATTCGTGTCGCAGAGCACCACCACGTCCGCCCCGGCCCGGTAGGCGGTGCGGACGACCTCCTTGGCGTACCCGGCGTTGGCGCGGTAGCCGTCGAAGAAGTGCTCGCAGTCGACGAAGACCCGGCGGCCCCGCGACCGCAGGTACTCCACCGTGTCCCGGACCATCGCCAGGTTCTCCTCCAGCGTGGTCCGCAGCGCCAGCTCCACATGCCGGTCATGGGACTTGGCGACGATCGTGACGACCGGGGCGCCGGACTCCACCAGCGCGTTCACCTGCGGATCGTCGGCGGCCACCGCCCCGGCGCGGCGGGTCGAGCCGAACGCGACCAGCTGCGCGTGCTTGAAGTCGATCTCAGCCTGCGCGCGGGCGAAGAACTCGGTGTCCCGGGGGTTGGCGCCGGGCCAGCCGCCCTCGATGAAGCCCACGCCGAAGTCGTCCAGGTGCCGGGCGATGGTCAGCTTGTCCGCGACGGTGAGGTTGATGCCCTCACGCTGCGCGCCGTCGCGCAGCGTGGTGTCGAAGACGTGGAAGGCGTCCTCGGGGGGATGGGAGGGACCGGTTGCGTCCGTCATGCTGATCTGGCTCCTGTGTCGGGATCTCGGTCTACCTGGAGTCCCCCGTGCCGAACGAAGGCAAGGGGAGACCGGCTCCACCGTCCTCCAATGATCCCCTGCGCTCCGCGTCCGGCGTGGGTGGCCGGGAAACGAAAAAACCTCTCGCGGGTGCGAGAGGTCTGCGCGCGGGTCTAAGGACACTGTGCCCGCTCCGTACCTGGTCCTACGGGGCGGTCACTGCGGACCGGCGCGCCTGCTGCCAATAATCATGGCGAACGAGAGCACGGGGGCAGTCTGGCACAGAACTGCCCCCGTGCACCTTTCGTCTCAGGATGCGAGCACCTTGTCCCGCTCCGCGTCGGGGTCCGCCTCCCGGCCCACCCGGTCGAGGTCGATGTCCTCGGTCTCCCGCATGGTCAGGTAGACCACGAGCGGGACCGCCGCACAGCCCGCCACATACATACCAGGAGAAGCCGGACTCGATGCCGCCGTCCTTGAACCACAGGGCGGCATACTCCGCCGTGCCGCCGAACAGCGCGTTGGCGATGGCGTACGGCAGGGCCACGCCGAGGGCGCGGATCCGGGTCGGGAAGAGCTCGGCCTTCACGCAGGCGTTGATCGAGGTGTAGCCGGTGACGACCACCAGCGCGAGCAGCGCGAGGCCGAGGGCGGGCCAGAAGCAGCCCGCATGCTGGAGCAGCATCATGATCGGCACGGTGAGGAAGGTGGAGCCGACCGCGAAGGTGATCAGCATCGGCCGGCGGCCGATCCGGTCGGACGGCATGCCCGCCAGCGGCTGGATGCACAGGAAGACGAACAGCGCGCAGAAGCTGACCAGGGTCGCGGTCTGCTTGGGCAGCCCGGCGGAGTTGGAGAGGATCTCGCGTACTTGCGTGCCTTGTGTTCCCGGAACCGGGTGCCGCGTGCCGCGGGGTGCTACGGCAGCAGCGCCTCGTCCAGGAACTCCCCTACATGGCCCAGCACTTGGCGCCGGTCCGTGCCGGGCAGCCCCACGACCAGCTGGGTGCCGAAGCCGTCCAGCAGGGCGCGCGTGCGGGCGGCGAAGCGGTCCGGGTTCACCGCTCGCAGCTCGCCGTGCGTGGCGCCCTCGGCGAGCAGGACGACCAGGTCGCGATGCCAGGCCAGCTCCAGTTCGAGCTGGCGGAAGCGGACGTCGTCGTCGGCGGACTGCGAGCTGTTCCACACCTCCAGCCACAGCGTCCACCGCGGATCCCGCCGGCCGTCCGGCAGATAGAGATCCACGAAGGCGTCGATCCGCTCGCGGGCCGGTGCGCGCCGGGCCAGTTCCGTCCGGCGCCGGGAACCCAGCTGCCCCTCGCTCCACTCCAGGGTCTGGAGCAGCAGCTCGTCCTTGCTGCCGAAGTAGTAGAGGATATGGCCGCTGCTCATGCCCACCTGGCGGCCGAGCCCGGCCATGGTCAGCTCCGCCAGCCCGTGCTCGGCGATGGTCGCCATCGCGGCGGCGAGGACCTGTTCACGTGGCCGGTCGTGCCGGCGGCGGGGCGTACGGGCAGGACCGGGCACCTGTTCCTCCTCGTTACACCGTGGGCTGCTGCTGGGTGATGCAGTGGATGCCGCCACCCGCGGCGAATATCGTACGGGCGTCCACCAGAGTCACCCTCCGCTCGGGGAACAGCCGGCGGAAGATCTCCGCGTTCCGCTCGTCCATCGGGTCGTCGAAGCCGCAGAGCACGACGCCGCCGTTGCACAGGTAGTGGTTGACGTACGAGTAGTCGGCCGGCTGCCCGTCCGCGTCGTGGCCCGCGGTGGGGGCGGGCAGCTCCACGACCTCGATCCGCCGCCCGCGCGCGTCGGTGGCCGCCCCCAGGATCTCGGCGGCCTCCCGGGAGACCTCGTGGTCAGGGTGCCCGGGGTCGGGCTGGGTGTGCACCACGACCACGCCAGGACCGGCGAAGGCGGCGACGATGTCGATATGGCCGCGGGTACCGAACTGCCCGTAGTCCGCGGTCAGTCCGCGCGGGAGCCAGATCGCCCGCTCCGTGCCCAGCTGGGCGTGGATCTCGGCCTCGGCCTCCGCCCGGGTCCAGCCGGGGTTGCGGTCCGGGTCGAGCTGGACGGTCTCGGTGAGCAGCACCGTCCCCTCGCCGTCGACATGGATACCGCCGCCCTCGTTGACCAGCGGTGTGGTGTAGGTCCGGGCGCCGGCCAGATGGGCGACATGCGCGCCGATCAGCGCGTCGTTCTCCCAGCGGGCCCAGCCCTGGGCGCCCCAGCCGTTGAACACCCAGTCGACGGCGGCCAGTCGTCCTCCCCCGGTGAGGAAGGTCGGGCCGATGTCGCGCATCCAGGCGTCGTCCAGCGGGCGCTCGACGACATCGATGCCCGGGCCGAGGAGCTCACGGGCGCCACCGGCCCGCCCGGTGCCCGCGACGACCGTGACCGGCTCGAAGCGGCGGACCGCGCGGGCCACGGCCGCCCAGGCGCGGCGGGCCTCGGCCAGGGTCTCGCCGCCCTCCTCGCCGAAGGTGGGATTGGGTCCTGGCCAGGCCATCCATGTGCGGTCGTGCGGTGCCCACTCGGGGGGCATCCGGAAGCCGTCGGCGGCAGGGGTGTTCGGCATCGCTGGAGATCCTCGGTCCTGGTCCCTGGTCCTGGTCCTGCGGGTGGTCGGAGTGCTGTGGGGGAAGTGCTGTGGGCGGAATCCTGCGGTCGAGTCCTGCGGTCGGAGTACTGCGGGTCAGAGGAAGTAGAGGCGGTTGAGCGAGACCTGTTCGGCCGCTTCCGAACGCATCGGCGCGCCGTCGAGCGTGACCAGTCCGGTCCGCCCGTCGACCTCCACCTGGCCGGTACGGGAGTTGTGGACGAGGTCGGCGGGACCGATACCGCGGGTGCCCCGTACGGCGACGCGGCGGCGCCGGGTGGGCATGGAACCGAACGCCGGGCCGGGAGAGCCCGCCGCGGCGGCCGCGGCGCTGACGAAGGCCACCGACAGATCGGCCGCGGTGGCTCCGTGCGCGCCGAACAGCGGTCCGATGACGAGCGGTTCGCAGGTGTCGGTGGCGGCGTTCGGGTCGCCGGTGACGCCGTACGCGGGGAAGCCGGACTTCAGCACCAACTGCGGCTTCGCACCGAAGAACTGAGGCCGCCACAGCACGAGGTCGGCCATCTTTCCGGTCTCGATCGAGCCGATCTCATGGGCGAGGCCGTGGGCGAGGGCGGGGTTGATGGTGAGCTTGGCGATGTAGCGCCGCACCCGCTCGTTGTCGTCGTGCGGCCCGTCGCCCTCCAGCGGCCCGAGTTCCGCCTTCATCTTCCCGGCCATGGCGAACGTACGCCGTACGGTCTCCCCCGCCCGGCCCATGCCCTGGGCGTCGGAGGAGGTGATGCCGATCGCGCCGAGGTCGTGCAGTACGTCCTCGGCGCCCATCGTGCCGGCGCGGATGCGGTCGCGGGCCATGGCGGCGTCGCCCGGCAGATCGGTCTTGAGGCCATGAACGGAGACGATCATGCCGTGGTGCTCGGCGACCGCGTCCCGTCCGAACGGCAGCGTGGGGTTGGTGGACGAGCCGATGACGTTCGGAACACCTGCCATCTTCAGCACGTTGGGGACGTGACCGCCGCCGCAGCCCTCGATGTGGAAGGCGTGGATCGTCCGGCCGTCGAGGACCGAGAGGGTGTCCTCGACCGACAGGCACTCGTTGAGGCCGTCGCTGTGCAGGGCGACCTGAACATCGTGCTCCTCGGCAACCCGCAGCGCCGTGTCCAGAGCCCGGGTGTGCGCGCCCATGTCCTCGTGCACCTTGAAGCCGCAGGCACCGCCCTCGGCCAATGCCTCGACCAGCGGCGCCGGGTCGGAGGACGAACCGCGGGCGAGGAAGCCGACGTTGACCGGCCAGGCGTCGAAGGAGTTGAAGGCATGGCGCAGCGCCCACGGAGAGTTGACGCCGACACCCCAGACCGGGCCGAACTCCTGGCCGATGACGGTGGTCACACCGGAGGCGAGCGAGGCTTCCATGATCCGCGGCGACAGCAGATGGACATGGGTGTCCACGGCGCCCGCGGTGGCGATCATGCCCTCCCCGGAGACGATGGACGTGCCGGTGCCGACGACGACGTCCACACCGTCGACGGTGTCGGGGTTGCCCGCCCGGCCGATGGAGTGGATCCGGCCCTCACGGATCCCGATGGAGACCTTTCTGATCCCCTGAACCGCGTCGATGACCACCACATTGCTGATCACCACATCGCAGGTCTCCCGCACCGCGGCGGCCTTGAGGTGCAGCCCGTCGCGGGCCGTCTTGCCGAACCCGGCCAGGAACTCGTTCCCGTGGGACTGCGCGTCGGACTCGACGCGCACCACCAGACCGGAGTCGCCCAGGACCATCCGGTCCCCGGCGCGCGGGCCGTGCACAGCGGCGTACTCATGCGGATCGATGCCCGTCACGGGTTCTCCTCCGGTGCGGGCGCCCCCAGATAGCCGCAGGCCGCGGCGCGGCGCAGCGCCTCCTCCTTCGCCCCCGGGGCGTCCAGCGGGCCGTCGACCAGACCGGCGAAGCCGACCGCGATCCGGTCGCCGCCGACCGGCAGAAGGCCGACCTCGGTCTCTTCGCCGATGCCGAAGCGGACGGAGGACCCGGCGGGGACGGACAGCCGCATGCCGTACGCCGCGGCGCGGTCGAAGTCCAGTCGCGGGTTGGCCTCGAAGAAGTGGAAGTGCGAGGTGACGCTGATGGGCACGGTCGCGGTGTTCCGTACGGTCAGCGTGACGGCCGGTACGGGATCGGCGTCGGCAGGGCCGGGCAGCACCGCTCCGGGCGCCGCGTCCCCGAGCGATCCTTCCCCGGGCTCGGGCGCCCCCCATCGGACCGGGTCCGAGACAACGGCGAGCCGGGAGCCGTCGTCGAAGACGGCTTCCACATGCACCTCGGTGACGACGTCGGCCACTCCGGGCAGCACGTCCTCGGGGCCCAGTACCCGGCGCGCCGCCTCGACCGCCTCGGCGAGGCGCAGCCCGTCCCGGGCCGCCTCGCAGACCGTATCGGCGATGAGCGCGGTCGCCTCGGGGACGTTCAGCCGCAGCCCGCGCGCCCGGCGCGCCCGCGCGAGCTCGGCGGCGCCGAACAGCAGCAGCCGGTCGCGCTCTGTCGGGGTCAGCCGCATCCGCCGCACCTCCAAGCCGTGATCCAACAGTTAGAACGGCACTCTAACCACGAGCGGACCGAACGGGAAGCCTCGACGGTGCCGACCGGCGCTCCGGACGGAGGGAGGTCCGCCGGTACGTGGCGTGGGCGGCTCCCGTTCCGCCCGGCCCGCGCGGAAGGAGAACCTGTGCCCGCCTGGCCGGCTTCACCCCGCTCCCCGGGTCCGGCCCGCCCGCGGCGCGGCGCGGCGCAGCAGAGCCGGAAGGCCCGTACCCGGGATCGTGGGTACGGGCCTTCCGGCTGTGCGTGATGCTGTTGGTGAGGTGTTGCTGTTGCTGTTGTGTTGCTGTTTCCGCCTCGGCGGAAGCGTCAGCTGCCCAGCGGGTGCATCCATCCGTGGGTGTCGGGGGCCGCGCCGGTCTGGATGTCCAGCAGCGCCCTGCGGAGCTTCATCGTGACCTCGCCCGGCTGTCCGTCGCCCACGGTCCAGTCCGCCCGTGCCGACTTCACCGAGCCGACCGGGGTGATGACGGCCGCGGTACCGCACGCGAAGACCTCGGTCAGCGAACCGTTCGCGTTCCCGTTCCGCCAGTCCTCCACCGAGATCCGGCCCTCGGAGACCTTGTATCCGAGGTCCTCGGCGATCTGCAGCAGTGAGGCGCGAGTGATGCCGGGGAGGAGCGAGCCGGACAGCTCGGGGGTGAGGATGCGCCGGGTGCCGTCCTCCTGGCCGTACACGAAGTACAGATTCATGCCGCCCATCTCCTCGATCCAGCGGCGCTCGATCGCGTCCAGCCAGACCACCTGGTCGCAGCCCTGGTCGGCGGCCTGCTTCTGGGCGACCAGGGAGGCGGCGTAGTTGCCGCCGGCCTTCGCGGCGCCGGTGCCGCCGGGGGCGGCCCTGACGTACTCCTCCGAGAGCCACACGGAGACCGGCTGCACCCCGCGGGGGAAGTACGCGCCGGCGGGCGAGGCGATGACCATGAAGAGGTACTCGTTGGCGGGCTTCACGCCGAGCCCGACCTCGGTGGCGAACATGAACGGCCGCAGGTAGAGCGACTGCTCACCCTCGCTCGGCACCCATGCCCTGTCCTGGGTCACCAGCGCGTCGCAGGCCGCGATGAAGGTCTCGACGGGCAGCTCGGGCATCGCCATCCGGCGGGCGGACGACTGGAAGCGCTGGGCGTTCTGCTCCGGCCGGAAGGTGGCGATGCTGCCGTCGGGCTGGCGGTAGGCCTTCAGCCCCTCGAAGATCGTCTGCGCGTAGTGCAGCGTCATGTTGGCCGGGTCGATCGACAGCGGCGCGTACGGCACGAGCTCCGCGTCGTGCCAGCCGCGGCCCTCCGTCCACTTGATCGTCACCATGTTGTCGGTGAAGTGCCGCCCGAAGCCGGGGCGGTCCAGAATCGCCCCGCGCTCCGCGTCGGAGAGCGGGTGCGAGGCGGGCTTGAGCTCGATCGAGGGCGTCGTCATAACTGGGTGTCCTTCACCGTGAGGTCGTGGCGGACCGCACGCTTCACCTCCGGCGCTGCTAGGACGTCCGAGTATCCCCCCGAGGTGCGGCCTCGTGTCCGATTATCGCGAATCGTGCCGCAGAGGGGAAACCGTGCATCCGCGCAGGCTTGGCAGCGCGGCCCAGGGTCGATGGTCGCATCCGCTCCCGCCGTTGCCCAGTCGCCGAGGAGGGGGGCGCACTGCCCTCCCTTGACGGGGCGGTAGGGGTGCTGGGCGGGAGTCAGCCGCGGGATGTGTCACTGACCGGCCGGGTCGGCTGGTGGTTGCGGTGTGTACGGCGCAGCGGCCCCCGTCCCGGTGCCCCGGGGGTAGCCGGGGGATGCGGGACGGAGGCCGGTGAGCGGCAGGGCTCCCGGCAGGTCAGCCGGATACTCGGGTCGCGAGCGCGTCACCGATCTCGTCGGTGGTACGGGCGCCGGCCCGTTCGGCGAGGTCCGCCGCGACGGCGGCCTCGATACGGGCCGCCTCGTCCGCGTATCCGAGGTGCTGGAGCAGCAGCGCGACGGAGAGGACCGTCGCCGTCGGGTCGGCCTTGCCCTGGCCCGCGATGTCGGGCGCGGAGCCGTGCACCGGCTCGAACATCGACGGGAAGGCGCCGGTCGGGTTGATGTTGCCGGAGGCGGCGAGGCCGATGCCGCCGGTGACGGCCGCTGCGAGGTCGGTGAGGATGTCGCCGAAGAGGTTGTCGGTGACGATCACATCGAACCGCTCGGGCTGCGTGACGAAGAAGATCGTCGCGGCGTCCACGTGCAGATAGTCGGTGGTGACCTCGGGGTACTCCTCGCCGACCGCGTCGAAGATCCGCTTCCACAGATGACCGGCGTGCACCAGCACGTTGTTCTTGTGGACCAGCGTCAGCTTCTTGCGGGGACGGGCGTCGGCCCGCTCGTAGGCGTCACGGACGACCCGCTCCACGCCGTAGGCCGTGTTGAGGCTGACCTCGGTGGCGACCTCGGCGGGGGTGCCGGTGCGCAGGGAGCCGCCGTTGCCGACGTACGGCCCCTCGGTGCCCTCACGGACGACGACGAAGTCGATGTCGGGGCGGCCGGCCAGCGGGCTCGCGGTGTTCGGGAAGAGCTTCGACGGGCGCAGATTGATGAAGTGCTCGAAGGCGAAGCGGAGTTTGAGCAGCAGCCCGCGCTCCAGCACACCGGACGGCACGGACGGGTCCCCGATCGCCCCGAGCAGGATGGCGTCGTGCGTCTTCAGCGACTCCAGATCCGCGTCGGGAAGGGTCTCGCCGGTCGCGTGCCAGCGCTTGGCGCCGAGGTCGTAGTTCCGGGTCTCCAGCTTCACATCCTGCGGAAGCACCGCGGAGAGGACCTTCAGGCCCTGGGCCACGACTTCCTGGCCGATGCCGTCACCGGGAATCACTGCGAGATCGATGCTGCGAGACATGCTCCGCAGCCTACTCTCCGTCCCATGGATCGACACGCGATGTCCGTCATGCGGACAGGTGATCCTTCGGTCGAATTCCGTTCACCCGCTGTATGGCGGGGAGTTGGACGTTACTGGCAAGTTATTCCGCATGACCGCATCCCCACGGGGGACGTCCCCCGTATCCCCCCACACCCCACGGGTCGGCATTCCGGAGCACCTGCAGAACCGGATGAGCATGCCGGAGCAGCACGAATACCTGCGCAGCAAGCTCTCCCGCCGCCGCGTCCTGCGCGGTGGCGCGGCCACCGCGGCGGCGGCCGGTGGCGTCGGACTGCTCGCGGGATCCGGGTCCGGCACGGCCAGCGCGGGCACCCCCACCCTGGTCACCGCGCCCGCGACGGCGAAGGTCGACGGCTCGCTGGTCGCGCCGTTCGGCCGGCACCTCGCCTTCGGCGCCGACCCGAAGAGCCAGATGAGGATCTCCTGGCAGGTCCCGTTCGCGGTCAAGCGGCCGTACATACGCGTGGGCCTCAAGCCCTGGGAGCTGAGCCGGAAGCTCGAGGCGGAGGTGCGCGATCTGCACACCCCGTCGCTGTCGAAGAAGCTTCCGGCCGTCGACCAGTACTACCTGCACGCGGCGCTGGACGGGCTCCGCCCCGGCACCACGTACTACTACGGCGTCGGACACGACGGCTTCGACCCGGTCGAGGCAAGCCGGCTGTCGACGATCGGCTCGTTCCGCACCGCCCCGGCGGACGCGGAGAAATTCGTCTTCACCGCCTTCGGCGACCAGGGGGTGAGCTACGACGCGCTCGCCAACGACCAGCTGATCCTCGGCCAGAATCCGTCCTTCCACCTGCACGCGGGGGACATCTGCTACGCGGACTCCTCCGGCCACGGCGAGGAGTCGGACACCTACGACGCCCGGGTGTGGGACCAGTTCCTGGCCCAGACGGAGTCGGTCGCGGCGAGCGTGCCGTGGATGGTGACCACCGGCAACCACGACATGGAGGCCTGGTACTCCCCCAACGGCTACGGCGGCCAGTCCGCCCGCTGGTCGCTCCCGGAGAACGGCCCCGACGCGTCGAGCGCCCCGGGCGTCTACTCCTTCACGTACGGCAATGTGGGCGTGGTCGCGCTGGACGCGAACGACGTCAGCTACGAGATCCCGGCCAACCAGGGCTGCACGGACGGCAAGCAGACCGCGTGGCTGGACAAGCGCCTGGCGCAGCTGCGTTCGCAGTCCGGGATCGACTTCATCGTGGTCTTCTTCCACCACTGCGCGTACTCCACCAGCACGCACGCCTCGGACGGCGGAGTGCGGGACGCGTGGGTGGGCCTCTTCGAGAAGCACCAGGTCGACCTGGTGATCAACGGCCACAACCATGTCTACGAGCGGACCGACGCCATCAAGCGCGGCGAGGTCGGCAAGCCGGTCCCGATCGGCTCGACCACCGACTCCACCCGCGACGGCATCGTGTACGTCACCGCGGGCGGCGCCGGCAAGGACCTCTACGGATTCGGCCTGGGCGTGCCGGACAGCTACGAGGGCCACGTGAACGACCGCGACCACATCCTGACCTTCCACTGGACGAAGTCGAAGCTGCCGGACCCGGACACAGTGGAGTGGTCACGGGTCCGCTACACCGGCTTCTCCTTCCTCGCGGTGGAGGCGGAGCCCGGTGCGCGTCCCAAGCTGAAGGTCACGGCACTCGCGGAGAGCGGAGAGCGCATCGACGCCTTCGACGTCGTGCGCACCTCGGCGTGACTCCGCACCTCGGCGTGACTCCGGGCTGACCCCCGGGGCGGCCTCGAGGTGATCAGTGCCCGGTGGCGCCGCCGTTGTCCCGGCGGTCCAGTGCCCGCTGGAGTGCGGCGGCGGCGTTCTTCCGGGCCGTGCTGTCGGCGATGGGGGTACCTCCCGCGCCGTTGAGGCTACGGGGGGCGGCGGAGTGGCGGACCCTGCGGGCGGTTTCGTTCATGGTGCACGTCTCCAATGCCAGAGCGAAAAGAAGATCCCCGAGCTCATGCGGATCGGATGGATCGGATCGCCGGAAGAGGCGGGGCTGCGGTGCGGCAGGGGTTACCTGCACAGGAGCACCAGTGCTCACCCGCCGATCGCTGGATCAAGCGAGACGTTCGGCTTCTACAAAGCTAGGACAGCCGCGCCGCGCTGTCTGCCCAATTACTCGGACTTCCTAGTATCTGAGACGCGGACGGCGAACATCACACGTAAGGGGGTCGGCCACTCGCGCTCGGGACCGATGCGTGCCTGACGGCGGCCTTCCCCGCGTACCGCCACCGCGAACGGCAAAGGTCCGGCGCCCCCATCGCGGGCGCCGGACCTTCGTCATCGCAGGGCCGCAGGTCAGCCCATGTGCGGGTAGCGGTAGTCCGTCGGCGGGACCAGGGTTTCCTTGATGGAGCGGGTCGAGGTCCAGCGCATCAGGTTCTGCTTCGCGCCGGCCTTGTCATTCGTGCCGGACGCGCGGCCGCCGCCGAAGGGCTGCTGTCCGACGACAGCGCCGGTCGGCTTGTCGTTGATGTAGAAGTTGCCCGCCGCGAAGCGCAGCGCATCGCAGGCGGCCGCCGCGGCGGCGCGGTCCTGGGCGATGACGCAGCCGGTCAGGCCGTACGCCGAGGCGGACTCCATCTGCTGGAGCATCTCGTCGTAGCTCTCGTCCTCGTAGACGAAGACGCCGAGGATCGGTCCGAAGTACTCGTCCTTGAAGATCTCGTTCTCCGGGTCGGTGGAGACCAGGACCGTCGGGCGGACGAACCAGCCCTCGCTGTCGTCGTACGTACCGCCCGCGACGACCTCGACCGTCGGGTCGGCCTTGGCCCGCTCGATCGCCGCCTTGTTCTTGGCGAAGGACCGCTCGTCGATGACGGCGCCCATGAAGTTCGACAGGTCCGTGACATCGCCCACGGCGAGGGAGTCGACCTCGGTGGCGAACTCCTCGCGAAGCCCGTTCTCCCACAGGGAGCGCGGGACGTACGCGCGCGAGGCGGCGGAGCACTTCTGGCCCTGGAACTCGAACGCGCCACGGGTCATCGCGGTCTTGAGGACACCCGGGTCGGCCGACGGGTGGCCGACGATGAAGTCCTTGCCGCCGGTCTCGCCGACGAGCCGCGGATAGGTCTTGTACTTCTCGATGTTGTTGCCGACGGTCTTCCACAGGTACTGGAAGGTCCTGGTCGAGCCGGTGAAGTGGATGCCGGCCAGATCCGGGTGGTTCAGGGCCACCTCGGAGAGGTCCTTGCCGTCACCGGTCACCAGGTTGATGACGCCCTTCGGCAGACCGGCCTCCTCCAGCAGCTCCATGAGCAGCACGGCGGCGAGGGTCTGGGTCGGGGACGGCTTCCAGACCACGACGTTGCCCATCAGCGCGGGCGCGGTCGGGAGGTTGCCGGCGATGGCGGTGAAGTTGAACGGCGTGATCGCGTAGACGAAGCCCTCGAGCGGCCGGTGGTCGCTGCGGTTCCACACGCCCGGGGAGTTCGCGATCGGCTGCTCGGCCATGATCTGGCGGGCGAAGTGGACATTGAAGCGCCAGAAGTCGAT
This sequence comes from Streptomyces sp. NPDC004647, assembly GCF_040609575.1. Lineage (NCBI taxonomy): Bacteria > Bacillati > Actinomycetota > Actinomycetes > Kitasatosporales > Streptomycetaceae > Streptomyces > Streptomyces sp. NPDC004647. The sequence goes on from NZ_JBEXKU010000099.1 coordinate 16,993, forward strand.
CAGCTCGCAGGGAGTGTCGATCTCGGCCTGCTGCGCGGTCTTGCCCTGGCCGAGCATCGTCGCGGCGGCGAGGGTCTCGCGCCACGGGCCGGACAGCAGCTCGGCGGCCTTGAGGATGATCGCCGCACGGTCGTCGAAGCGGAGCTCGCGCCACGCCGGGGCGGCGGCCAGGGCGGCGTCGACCGCGTCCTGGGCGTCCTGGGCGGTGGCGTTGGCGTACGTACCGAGCCGCGCGGAGTGACGGTGGGGCTGGACCACGTCGAAGCGCTCGCCACCGGCCATCCGCTTCTCGCCGCCGATGGTCATCGGCAGGTCGATGGGGTTGTCGGCCAGTTCCTTCAGCTTGGCCTCGAGCCGCTCCCGCTCGGGGGTACCGGGCGCGTAGGTGTGCACCGGCTCGTTCACCGGCATGGGGACCTGGGTCACAGCGTCCATGGTGGCCGTTGTCTCCTTCGATCGTGGGGTCGGGAACCGTTGGGGGGCGTCAGCCGCGCGTGGCGAGCGAGCGCAGGAAGAACGCCATGTTGGCCGGGCGCTCCGCGAGCCGCCGCATGAAGTAGCCATACCAGTCTGTGCCATATGGGACGTAGACCCGCATACGGTGGCCTTCGGCCGCCAGCCTCAGCTGCTCCGCCTCGCGGATGCCGTAGAGCATCTGGAACTCGTACTCGTCCAGCTTGCGGCCGCCGCGGCGGGCCAGCTCCTGGCCGATGGCTACCATGCGCGGGTCGTGGGTCCCGATCATGGGGTAGCCGAGTCCGGCCATCAGGATCTTCAGGCAGCGGACGTACGCCAGGTCCACCTCGCGCTTGTCCTGGAAGGCGACGGCGGCGGGCTCCTTGTAGGCGCCCTTGACCAGTCGCACCCGTGATCCTTCCCCGGCGAGCGCGCGGCAGTCGTCCTCGGTACGGAAGAGATAGGACTGCACCACGGCGCCGGTCTGCGGGAAGCGCTGCCGCAGCTCGCCGAGGATGGCGAGGGTGGAGTCGACGGTGGTGTGGTCCTCCATGTCGAGGGTGACCGTGGTGCCGGCCGCGGCCGCCGCCTCGACCACCGGGGCCACATTGGCCAGTGCCAGATCGTGGCCGCCGGGCAGCGCCTGGCCGAAGGCGGAGAGCTTGACCGACATCTCGGCGCGTGCGCCGAGGGCCTCGGCGCCCAGCGCCTCGGCGAGCGCGAGGTAGGCGTCGCGGTTGCGCAGCGCCTCCACCGGATCGGTGATGTCCTCACCGAGGTGGTCGAGCGTGACCTCCAGGCCGAGAGCGGCCAGCGAGCGTACGACCGCCATCGACTCGTCGAGGCGCTCACCGGCGACGAAGCGATTCACCACCGGGCGGGTGACCGGCGCGGCCGAGACGATACGGCGGATGCTGTCGCTGCGCGCTGCGGCGAGGAGCACGGGACCCAGCACGGGGCACCTCCACGATGAGGACGACGAAAGAGCCGAAGACGGAACACCCCGCGACGGCACGGAGAACCACCGTGAAACCTAAGGATCGCTCGGATCGTGAGCCATCGACAGCTGTCACGCATCCGTGGCCCGGATCTCAGACAGTTGTATGAGAATGGATTCCGGCCGTGGATCGCGGCCGGGCACGTACGGCACGAAGGGATCAGAGCGGCGGATGCGCGGCGACTACCAGCAGCTCGTGGACGAGATCTCAGCGGTGCTCGGGGCACCGGCGACCCTGGAGGACCGTGACTTCGGGCTGATCGCGTTCGGTGCGCACGACAGCGAGGGCGACGACGGCGAACCGGCCATGGATCCGGTCCGTACGCGCTCGATCCTGCACCGCCGCTCGACCGCGGCCGTACGGGCGTGGTTCGAGGCGTTCGGTATCGCCCGTGCCACCGGGCCGGTCCGTATCCCGCCGGATCCGGCTGCCGGGGTGCTGATGGGCCGCATCTGTCTGCCCGTACGCCATCGGGGCATCGTCCACGGCTATGTCTGGCTGCTCGACGACGGGCATCTGTCGGTCCTGGAGACCGGCGGGGCGGGCGTGCCGCCGGACCCGCGGCTGGCGCAGGCGATGGACACGGCTTCCCGCATCGGGGGGCTGCTGGCGGCCGAGGCGCGGGCCGGGGCCGAGGTGGGCGAGCTGCTGCGCGATCTGCTCACCGGTCCGCCGGCCGGCCGGGACGCGGCGGCGGCGGACCTGCGGCACGCGCTCGGCGCCACGGCGGACGGACCGCTGACGCTGGTCGCCGTCACCCCGTGGCTCAGCGAGACCGACGACCGGGCCGTCGCCGAGGGCCCCGGCTCGGCGCTCGCCGGGCAGCCGGGGGTGGCCGCGATGTGCGTCCTTCCCACCGAGTCCGCCGGGGCGGACGCCGTGGCCGCGTTGGTCCGGCTCCGCGCGATGGCAGTCCTCGAACCGGCGCTCACGGCCGCGCAGCGGCTGCTGCGCTCCCCCCGGGCGGGCGCGGGATCCGGCCCACCGGGCGCGCCGGCGGCGGGCCGCGCTGCGACGGAGGCGAGGGCGGCCGGGCCGTCCGGCGCCACGGCCGGTATCAGCAGCCCGCGCCGGGACTTGTACGAGCTGCCCGCCGCGTGGCCCGAGGCGGTGGCCGCGGCCCGCGCGGCGCGGGCGGACGCGGGGCTGGGACCGGTCGCCGAGTGGCCGGCCATCGGTCCGTACCGGATGCTCACCGGGCTTCCGGCCGGCGCCCCGGACTCCGCCGTGGCTCCGCTCCTCGAACCGCAGCGGGCCGGACTGGCGCACACCGCTGAGGTCTTCCTGGACTGCGCGGGGCAGGCGGGCCGGGCGGCGGCGGCTCTCGCGATCCATCGGCAGACGCTGTACTACCGGCTGTCGCGGGTGGAGAAGCTCACCGGCCTGGACCTGGACGAGGGCGAGGACCGGCTGCTGCTGCACATGGCCCTGAAGGCGGCCCGGCTCCGGGCGCCCGCTGCGGCCGCGGATCACTGACCGTCGGCGCCCGCGCGAGGGACCGGAGCGAGCCGCGGGCGCCGTCGGTGGACGCGGCTTCCGCCGCCCGCCGCCCGTCGCCGGACGACGGGCGTCGTCCATCCCCCGACGTCCAGCCGTCACAGCGTCGCGGGCAGGCCGAACGCCGGGAAGATGCCGGGGGTGAAGACCGTGACCTCCGCGACCGCCGCGTCCTCGATCCGCAGGACGGCGAGCCCGAACGCGTGGTACTCGGAGCCTCCCGGCGCCCGGATGTACGTCGCCGCCGCGGGCTGCCGGTTGGCCCGGGTGGGCAGGAACCGGAAGTCCACCGCCTCGGGGCCGTGCAGCGCCGGCGCCCAGGCCTCGATGACCGTCTCCCGCCCCTCGTACCAGGCGGGCTCCGACCCGACGTGACCGCCGGCCCCCGGCTGCTGGCCGACCCGCGCGTCCTCGCGCAGCAGTTCGCCGATGGCGGCGTCGTCGGCATGTTCGATGGCGTCCATGTAGCGCTGCAGGACGGCGCGTTCCTCCTCGTTCGGACCGGAGGACGATCCCCATTCCAGGCGGCGCTCCGGCAGGTGCGTCTTGAGCGTCGGCCGCGCCCGCTGCAGCGCGCTGTTCACCGAGGCGACGCTCGCTTCGAGCAGCTCGGCCGTCTCCTTCGCCGACCAGCCGAGCACATCCCGCAGGATCAGCACCGCCCGCTGCCTCGGCGGCAGATGCTGAATGGCGGCCAGGAACGCCAGCTCGATCGTCTCCCTGGCGACGACCACGGCGTCCGGCTCGTCGTCCCGCGGCGCCACCGCATCCAGCAGCCGGTCCGGGTACGGCTGGAGCCAGGCGACTGCTACGGGGGGCGGCGGCGCCACGCCCGGAGCCGCCGCCGGCGCCGCCCGGCGCGCGGCAGGGTAGCGCGCGAGGGCGTCCAGGCATGCGTTCGTCGCGATCCTGTACAGCCACGCACGGAACGTGGAGCGCCCCTGATAGCTCTCGCGCTTGCGCCATGCGCGCAGGAACGTCTCCTGCACCAGGTCCTCCGACTCCTCCAGTGAGCCGAGCATCCGGTAGCAGTGCACCTGCAGCTCGCGCCGGTACTTCTCCGCAAGTCCGGAGAATGCCGACTCGTCGCCCGCCTGCGCAGCAGCCACCTCCGCGCTCGCCTCACTCTGCTTCGCCCCGGCCTCGACCATGCTCACGATCTTCCCTCCGCTCTCGTCCACGATCCACCGGCCGTAGCCGGCCGGCACCTTCACCGATATGACGATCGGCGGCGGGGAAACTCATCGGTCGCCCCGTCGACGCCCCGGGATCCGTGGCCCCGGTCGGCAGGCACCGGTCGTCGACGGTCCTCCACCGGGTGCACGCCCCCGGAGCGGCGCAGGACGTTCGGACACGCACAAGGGCCCGGCCCCGCGAAAGCGGAAGCCGGGCCCAGGGGCGTACGGAGGGTCAGCCCTGGAGGTTGACCGTACGGGCCGAGGCCGCGCCGATCTCCTCGGCGATCTCGGTGAGCACCGGCGCGGGGACGACGTCGTCCACCGTCAGGACGACCAGCGCCTCGCCGCCCGGCAGCGCACGCGACACCTGCATACCCGCGATATTGAGACCCGCCTCGCCGAGGATGCGGCCCACGGTGCCGACGACGCCCGGGCGGTCGGCGTAGCGCAGGAAGACCAGGTGGTCGGCCATCGCCAGGTCGACATCGTGCTCGCCCACGGCGACGATCTTCTGGAGGTGCTTGGGGCCGGCCAGGGTGCCGGAAACCCCGACCTCCTCGCCGTCCGCGAGGGTGCCGCGCACGGTCACCACGTTGCGGTGGTCCGGGGACTCCGAGCTGGTGGTCAGCCGGACCTCGACGCCGCGCTCCTGCGCGAACAGCGGGGCGTTGACATAGCTCACCGTCTCGTCGACGACGTCCTCGAAGACGCCCTTCAAGGCGCTCAGTTCCAGCACCTTGACGTCGTGCTGGGTGATCTCGCCGTAGACCTCGACGTCCAGCCGGACCGCGACCTCACCTGCCAGGGCGGTGAAGATCCGGCCGAGCTTCTCGGCGAGCGGCAGGCCGGGCTTGACGTCCTCGGCGATGACTCCGCCCTGGACGTTGACCGCGTCCGGGACCAGCTCGCCCGCCAGCGCCAGCCGTACGGACTTGGCGACCGCGATGCCCGCCTTCTCCTGGGCCTCTCCGGTCGACGCGCCCAGGTGCGGGGTCGCCACGACGTTGTCGAACTCGAAGAGCGGGGAGTCCGTGCAGGGCTCCTTGGAGAAGACGTCCAGGCCTGCGCCCGCGACGCGGCCCTCCTTGAGCGCCGAGGCCAGAGCCGCCTCGTCGACGATGCCACCGCGGGCGGCGTTGACGATCCGCACCTCGGGCTTGACCTTGTGCAGCGCCTCGTCCCCGATGAGGCCGACGGTCTCCGGGGTCTTGGGGAGGTGGACGGTGATGAAGTCGGAGACCTCGAGCAGCTCGTCGAGGGTGAGGAGCTTGACGCCCATCTGCGCGGCGCGCGCGGGCTGGACGTACGGGTCGTACGCCACGATCTTCATGCCGAAGCCGGACATCCGCTGGGCGACCAGCACGCCGATACGGCCCAGGCCGACGACGCCGAGGGTCTTCTCCGCCAGCTCCACGCCGGTGTACTTGCTGCGCTTCCACTCGCCGTTCTTCAGGGCGGTGTTGGCCTGCGGGATGTTCCGGGCGGTGGCGACCAGGAGGCCGCAGGCGAGCTCGGCGGCGGTGACGATGTTGGAGGTCGGGGCGTTCACGACCATCACGCCGGCCTTGGTGGCGGCGGACACATCGACGTTGTCCAGGCCGACGCCGGCGCGGGCGACGACCTTGAGCTTCTTGGCGGCGGCGATGGCCTCGGCGTCGACCTTGGTCGCGCTGCGCACGAGGATCGCGTCGACACCGGCGATGGCGGGGAGCAGCTCGGCACGGTCGGCACCGTTGCAGTGCCGGATCTCGAAGTCCGGGCCCAGTGCCTCGACGGTGGCGGGCGACAGCTCTTCAGCGATGAGTACGACAGGTTTCGGGCTCACGTGGTCCTCAGTCCTCACTAGTCCCTGGCGGACGGCCGTCCCGACGGCCGAAGGCGGTGAAGGGGGCAGCCGCGTGGAAGACGCACGACGCTGTGAGCCTGACGCGCTTGTGTAAGCAGTGTACGGGCGGTGGCCGGAACGTCTTGTGCCGCTACGGAAGGATCACCCGGTCGTGGCTGGACGCCATGGACAACCCCGCCGGGCGTGGGGGGGGGGGGCGCCGCCCCCCCCCCCCCCCCCACCACCCCCCCCCCCCCCCCCCCCACCCCCCCCCCCCCCCCCCCACCACACCCCCCCCCCCCCCCCCCGGC
>NZ_JBEXKU010000100.1:0-22969 GCF_040609575.1 Streptomyces sp. NPDC004647
TGGCGCTCGGTCTACACCCCCGACGTCCTCGCCGTCGGCGAAGGCCCCACCGCCTGGACCGACTTCTTCACCCAGCAACTCCGCTGGTCGCGCGGCACCTACGAGACCATCCTCAAACAGTTCTGGAAGGCACCCTTCACGCTGCCGTTCGGAAAGCTGCTCAACTACACACTGATGGTCGTCTATTACCCGATGACCGCTCTCAACTGGCTCCTTGCCGCACTCAGCTGCACCCTCTTCCTCGTGCTGGGCGCCTCCGGGGTCCAGATCTCCTCGCAGGTGTGGCTGATGCTCTACAGCGACGCCGCGGCCCTGCAGATCGGCCTCTACGTCTGGAACCGGCGGCACAACGTCTCCCCGCACGAGCCCGAGGGCTCCGGCGGCCTCGCCGGGATGATGATGTCCGCGCTGTCCGCCCCCATCTACGCCCGCTCGCTGTTCGACGCGATGCTGCGCCGCAAAAGCTCCTTCGTGGTGACCCCGAAGGGCAATTCCGCCAGCCCCGACCGGCTGGCCACCTTCCGTATCCATCTGGTGTGGGCCGCCGTCTTCGGTGGCGCTCTGGTGTTCTCCCTCTTCCTGGGCCACAGCCACGCGGCCATGCGCACCTGGGCGGCCCTCGCCCTCGCCCTGTGCCTCGCACCGTGTGCCATCTGGTCCGCCGGTCTGCTCCGCCAGCGGCGCTCGAAGGCCATGACGCCCGCCGTGCCGGCCGCCCGTGCCGAGGTGTCCCTCGCCTCCACCGCAGAGAAGGAATCGCTGTGCGCCTTGTGATCAGCCGCCGAGTCCGTACCACCGCCGTCAGCACCACCGCGATGATCCTGCTGGCCGGACTGAACGCCCCGGCGGCCATCAGCTACGCCGAGCGGACCTACCACGCGTACAAGATCGAACAGCACGGGTACAAGGCCCGGTTCGGCCACTGGGCCCTGCTGGACGTGCCCGAGGAGTACCGGATCAGCGCCATCCACGCGGCCCTGCTGCACACCGGCAAAGTGCTGCTGATCGCCGGCTCGGGCAACGACGAGCAGGGTTTCGAGGCGGGCACGTTCAAGACGCTGCTGTGGGACCCGGCCGGGAACACCTTCAAGCTCATCCCCACGCCGGAGGACCTGTTCTGCGCGGGGCACGCCCAACTCCCCGGCGGGCGGCTCCTGGTGGCCGGCGGCACGGCGCGTTACGAGGTCATGGAGGACAAGGTCGAACGGGCCGCGGGCCCGATGATGGTGAAGAACGAGGACCCGGACGCCCCGCGCAGCTTCCCGCGGGGGACGGAGTTCCTGGCTCCGGACGGGAGGGCGTACCGCGCCACACGGGCGTTCGAGGTCCGGGCGGCGAAGAAGCGCGAGAAGGGCCGCGGCAAGGCCACCGTGACGGCGAGCGAGGTCCGGATCTTCGTCGAGGCGGTGGAGAAGGGCCGCGGCCAGGTCCGCAGCCGGCCCGCCCAGTACCGGATCGCCGGGCTGTCGGGGCGTGCCGCGCACAATGTGTACGGCCTGGCGCAGGCCATGACCATGGACAAGCAGGACTACCACGGTCTCGACGCGGCGTACGAGTTCGATCCGCGCAGCGAGCGCTATGTGCCGGTCGATCCGATGGCCGAGAGCCGCTGGTACCCCACCCTGGTCACGCTTGAGGACGGGCGGGTGCTGGCCGTGTCCGGTCTCGACGACGTGGGCCAGATCATCAACGGCAAGAACGAGATCTTCGACCCGAGGACCAGGAAGTGGTCGAAGGGGCCGACGCGCTACTTCCCCACCTATCCCGCGCTGTTCCTCACCAAGGGCGGGAAGCTGTTCTACAGCGGCTCCAACGCCGGATACGGGCCGGCCGACAAGGGCCGCAGGCCCGGCGTATGGGATGTTCGCCGCAACACCTTCGAGCCGGTCGCCGGTCTCAAGGACGCCGACCAGACCGAGACCTCGGCCTCCGTGCTGCTGCCTCCGGCCCAGGACCAGAAGGTGATGGTGCTGGGCGGCGGGGGTGTCGGCGAGTCGGACCGGTCGACGCCGCGGACGGCCGTGGTGGATCTCGGGAAGCGGCCCCGGTTCACCGACGGCCCCGATCTGCCGCAGGGCACCCGCTATCTGTCGAGCGTGGTCCTGCCCGATGACACCGTCTTCACCTCGGGCGGCTCCACCGGCTACCGCGGGAAGGCGGAAAGAGTGGTGACGGCGTCCTTCAGCAGCGCGAATCGCTCCGCGCGCAGTTCTTCGGGCACGCACCCGTCGACCGCCTGGGCGACCGCGTCGGGTTCCATGACGACGATCGCCTTTCGCTTTCCGATTCCGCCGGCCATTTCCCTGATCCACTGCCGGTATTGGGCGGCGTCATTCGCTCCCCCAGCTGAGTGGTTTCCGCAGTCGCGGTACGGAATGTGATAGGCGACCAGTACCGGAGTACGGTCCGCGCGCGCGGCGGATTCCATGATGCTCCGTACGCGATCCCCCGGGCTGTCACCGATCCATTCCGCCATCGGCTGGTCCGCGATCCGCCGCAGCGATTCCGCGTCCGCCGTTCTTCCCTGGAGCCGCCATTGCCGCACCTGACGGGCGGCCGGGGTCTCCGGATTCACCCAGAGTTCGGGATCGGTGCGCACCGGTGACACCGTGGCGTCCGTTTCCCGCGCCTCCGGCGAATGCCTGGCGTGCCCCGCCGCCCGCCCGGCTTCGTGCGCTTCCTCGGCCATCGCCAGACAGCCGCTGAGCAGGAGGCCCAATACGGCGGAGACAGCAACCAGGACCGATCGTCGCGACGTGGGGATCCCGATGCCCTGCTCGTCCATGTGAGCCTTTCTCCTGCCCTCCGGTGGGGCTGACACGTTCTGCGCAGACTCTCGCCCCTGCCCTCGAAGAGCAGAACTCCCCGCGCCGGGCCCGACGGCCCGTGCACATGATTGGCGGAGTCCCGGATGATCTCATCGGGTGAGCCCGCGCCGGATCCGTGCGGTCCGGACAGGGCCGAGTCCACGGCTCCCCGCATGACTTCACGGACCCGTGGAACGCTTAACCCCGACCGCGGTTGGCGAGGAGGCCCGATGACGACCGATCGGCCGGTTCCGACCGACGAGGAGCTGGCAGCGCTGGATGCCCACTGGCGCGCCGCGAACTATCTCTCCGCCGGCCAGATCTATCTGATGGGCAACCCGCTGCTGCGCGAGCCGCTCGTGCCCGAGCACATCAAGCCCAGGCTGCTCGGCCACTGGGGCACCTCCCCCGGGCTGAATCTGGTGCACACCCATCTCAACCGGGTGATCAAGGCCCGCGACCTGGACGCGATCTGTATCTGGGGGCCGGGGCACGGCGGCCCCTCCGTCCTCGCCAACTCCTGGCTCGAGGGCAGCTACTCGCAGATCTATCCGGATGTGAGCCGGGACGCCCAGGGCATGGCGCGGCTGTTCCGGCAGTTCTCCTTCCCCGGCGGCGTGCCCAGCCACGTCGCCCCCGAAGTGCCCGGATCCATCCACGAGGGCGGCGAGCTGGGCTATTCGCTCGCCCACGCCTACGGCGCCGCGCTGGACAACCCCGGCCTCGTGGTGACCTGCGTGATCGGCGACGGCGAGGCCGAGACCGGACCGCTGGCCGGGTCCTGGCACGCGAACAAGTTCCTCGACCCCGTGCACGACGGCGCGGTCCTGCCGGTCCTGCATCTCAACGGCTACAAGATCGCCAACCCGACCGTCCTGGCCCGGCTCCCGCAGCAGGAGCTCAGCGCGCTGCTGCGCGGCTACGGCCACGAACCGCTCCATGTCACCGGGGACGACCCCGCCGAGGTCCACCGGGAGATGGCGCAGGCCATGGACCGGGCGCTGGACCGGATCGCCGTCCACCAGCGCGCGGCCCGGGAGGAGGGCGTCACGGAGCGGCCGCGGTGGCCGGTGATCGTACTCCGTACGCCCAAGGGCTGGACCGGGCCCGTGGAGGTCGACGGGCAGCCCGTCGAGGGCACGTGGCGCTCGCACCAGGTGCCCCTGTCCGGGGTGCGCGACAACCCCGCGCATCTGGAGCAGCTGGAACAGTGGCTGCGCTCGTACCGGCCCGAGGAGCTCTTCGACGACCACGGGCGACCCCGCCCCCAGGTCCTGGCTTGCGTACCGGAGGGCGACCGCAGGCTCGGCGTCAATCCGCACGCCAACGGCGGGCTGCTGCTGCGCGATCTGCCCACCCCGCCGCTGGAGGACTTCGCCGTACCGGTGGGCCGGCCGGGCACCTCCCTGCACGAGCCGACCAAGGTCCTGGGCGGTCTGCTCGCCCGGATCATGGCCGACACCGCCGAGCGCCGCGACTTCCGGGTCGTCGGCCCGGACGAGACATCATCGAACAGGCTGGATGCGCTTTTCGAGGTCACCGGCAAGGCCTGGCAGGCCGCGACGGTGGAGGGGGACGAGCACCTGGCGCGCGACGGCCGGGTCATGGAGATCCTCTCGGAACACCTCTGCCAAGGCTGGCTGGAGGGCTATCTCCTCACCGGGCGGCACGGCCTGTTCGCCAGCTACGAGGCCTTCGTCCATATCGTCGACTCGATGGTCAACCAGCACGTCAAATGGCTCAAGGTCGCCCGGCAGCTACCCTGGCGCCGGCCCATCGCCTCGCTCAACTACCTCCTCACCTCACACGTCTGGCGGCAGGACCACAACGGCTTCTCGCACCAGGACCCCGGCTTCGTCGACCATGTGCTCAACAAGAGCCCGGAGGTCGTACGGGTCTATCTCCCCCCGGACACCAACACCCTGCTGTCCGTGGCCGACCATGTGCTGCACACCCGGGACTACGTGAATGTCGTCGTGGCGGGCAAGCAGCCCTGCTTCGACTGGCTGAGCCTCGACGAGGCGCGCGCCCACTGCGCCCGGGGCGCCGGCACCTGGGAGTGGGCGGGCAGCGAACACACCGGCCGGGAGCCCGATGTCGTGCTCGCCGCCGCCGGGGACGTACCCACCCAGGAAGTGCTGGCGGCCGCCGACCTGCTGCGCCGTCATCTGCCCGACCTGGGCGTCCGGGTGGTCAATGTCGTCGACATGACGACCCTGATGCCGCGGGAGGACCATCCGCACGGGATGCCGGACGCGGAGTACGACGCGCTGTTCACCCGCGACCGGCCGGTCATCTTCGCCTACCACGGCTACCCCTGGCTGATCCACCGCCTCACCTACCGCCGGACCGGCCATTCCCAACTGCATGTACGCGGCTACACGGAGGCGGGCACCACCACCACGCCGTTCGACATGGTCGTCCGCAACGACCTGGACCGCTACCGGCTCGTCATGGACGTCATCGACCGCGTGCCGGGCCTGGGCGTACGCGCCGTGGCCGTGCGTCAGGCCATGGCCGATGCCCGCACCCGGCACCACAGCTGGATCCGCGAGCACGGCACCGACCTGCCGGAGGTCGCCGGCTGGAGCTGGTCGGGCTGAGCACGGGGGCCACAAGCGGGCGCCACGAGCAGGGTCATCAGCGGGCCGCATCGACGACCGCACAGGCGAGCGTCGAAGGCGAACGCACAAGGGGGCGTGACAAGGCGCGGGCTCAGGGGGTGTACATCTTCGCGATCTCCCCCGCGTACGTCTTGACTATGGCTCCGCGCCGCAGCTTCAGCGACGGTGTCATCAGGCCGTCGGCCGTGCTGAACTCGGCCGGGAGGATCCGGAAGGCGCGGATCGACTCCGCCCGTGACACCGCGGTGTTCGCCGCCGCGACCGCGCGCTGGATCTCCTCGCGCAGATCCCGGTCGGCCACCAGCGTGTGAATGTCGCACCCCTGCTTGTGGTTCAGCCGCTGCCAGTGGCCCAGCGCTTCCGCGTCCAGGGTGACCAGGGCCGTGATGAACGGCCGGTTGTCACCCACCATCAGGCACTGCGAGATCAGCGGGTTCGCCCGGAGCCGCTGCTCCAGCAGCGCGGGAGCCACGCTCTTGCCGCCACTGGTGATGATGATGTCGTTCTTGCGCCCGGTGATGGTCAGGTAGCCGTCGTCGTCCAGGTACCCGACGTCTCCGGTGGCGAGCCAGCCGTCGCGCAGCACGGCCTCGCTCCCGGCCCGGTCGTCCAGATAGCCGGCGAAGACCGTGTCGCCCCGCACACACACCTCGCCGTCCCAGGCGATCCGGATGGTGCAGCCCGGCAGCGGACGGCCGACCGTACCGAACTTGACGCGTCCCACGGGCTGTGCCGTCACGCCTCCGGCGGACTCGGTGAGCCCGTAGCCGTCGTAGATGGTCATGCCGGCGCCGGCGAACAGCAGTCCGAGCCGGCGGTCGAGCGGCGATCCCGCCGACATGGCGTACCGGGCCTTGCCACCCAGCACCGCCCGCATCCGTTCGTACACCGGCCGCTCGTACAGCGCGTGCTGGACCCGCAGGGACGGGCGCGGCCCGGGGCCGGTGCCCAGGGCCCGGCGCTCCGTCGCCTCGGCGAAGCGCACCGCCACCTCCACCGCCTTGTCGAAGCCCTCCAGCCGGCCGATCTCCTCGGCGAGGCGGCGCGCGCGGTGGAAGATCTTCTCGAAGATGTACGGCACGGCGTAGATGAAGGTCGGCCGGAAGGTCTCCAAGGCGGGCAGCAGCGCCTCGCTGACCATGTCCGGCTGGTGTCCCAGCCGGATGCCGCCGCGCACACAGGCCACCTGCACCATCAGGCCGTAGATGTGCGAGAGCGGCAGGAAGGCGAGAATCGAGGGCTGCTCCCCCGGATCGGCCAGGAGCGAGCCCCAGCCCGTGAGCAGCGTGTCGCACTCGACGGCGAGGTTGCTGTGGGTGATGACACAGCCCTTGGGCCGCCCGGTGGTGCCCGAGGTGTACGTGATGGTGGCGGCCGAGCCCGGTCTCACCGACCGGCGGCGGTGGTGGAGAAGCGCGCCCGCGATGCCCTTGCCCCGCTCGGCCAGCTCCGCCACACACCCCGCGTCCACCTGCCATATGCGGCGCAGTGGCAGCCCGTCGTCGCACACGGCGCCGACCGTCATGGCGTGGTCCTCCAGCTCCACCACGACGGCGACCGCCTGCGAGTCGTACAGGATCCAGTGCACCTGCTCGGAGGAGGAGGTGGGGTAGATGGGCACCAGTTGGGCGCCCACCGACCACACCGCGAAGCTGAACAGGGTCCACTCGTAGCGGGTACGGGACATCAGCGCGACCCGGTCGCCGTAGCGGATGCCCTCGGCGAGCAGGCCCTTCGCGAGGGCCGTCACCTCGTCGCGGAAGGCGACGGCCGTGACCGGGACCCAGTCCAGGGAATCCGTGCCCTCCCGCCGGGAGAACTGCGTGAGATGCGGGTCGCGCTCGGCGGTCTCGTACACGGAGTCGGCCAGTCCTCCCGATCTCAGGGGTTCCACGAGGGGAGGAAGGCTCAATTCGCGCACCACGACTCCTTGCCCGGGCCCATGGCCGTGCTCATCCGTGCCGCACCGAGAAGTGGCGGGGAGGGCAAGATACCGGGCGGATGAGCGGTTGCCCAGACATAGGACACAACTCGTCCGCGTCTCAGCCCCGTTCACGCTCCTCCGGATGGGAGGAGGCGGAGGATGGGGCCGGGTCGGGCGGTGCGGCCGGAGCAGGCGGTGCGGCCGGGGCGGGCGGTTCCGGCTGCCACAGGGGGTGCTCCTGACGTGCCCAGGCGGGGTCGACCGTACCGGTGCGCAGCCCTCGCCGGGACTCCGGGTCGGTGAGGGCCATCCGGATGTGCCCGGCGATCACCACCCCGATCGCGAGCGCGAGCCAGTCGTGGACGAAGGTCGCGCCCGTGCGCCACACCAGCGGGGCGAGGCCGGTGAACCACATCAGCAGCCCGGTGCCGAGCATCACCAGCACGGCGCCGGCGATCCAGGACGCGTAGAGCTTCTGCCCCGCGTTGAACTTCCCGGCCGGGCGGGCCGATCGGCGCGGGTCGCGGCGGAGAACGGCACGCAGCCAGCGGCGGTCGTGCGGGCCGAAGCGGTTCAGCAGGCCCAGGTCGGCGCGGAAGGCGCGGGAGCCGAGGCCGAGCAGTACGGGGACGGGAAGCAGCAGTCCCGACCACTCGTGAACGGTGACCATCAGGGCGCGCCGACCCACGAGTTCGGCGAGAAAGGGCAGATAGAGGCAGCCCGCGGTGAGCGCACAGATGCCCATCAGGGCGGCGGTGGCCCGGTGGGTCCAGCGTTCGGCGGGGGTGAAGCGGCGGACGCGGAGTTCACCACCGGTCCCGGCGGCGGCGCCGCGCGCGTCAGGTCGTCGGAGCATCGTCGCGTCCGTTCGACCGGCCGACCCAGGCGTCCACGTCGTACCCCCGCTTCTCCCAGTAGCCGGGCTCCACCTCGCGGGTCACGGTGATACCGGAGAGCCACTTGGCCGACTTGTAGAAGTACATGGGCGCCGCGTACAGCCGCACCGGTCCGCCGTGGGTATGGCCGAGCGGCTTGTCCTGCATGCGCAGGGCGGCCAGGACGTCGGCCCGGCGGGCCTGCCGGAGGGTGAGGCTCTCGCTGTACGCGCCGTCGAAGCAGGTGAAGCGGACGGCGGTGGCCTCGGGACGGACGCCCGCGGCGTCGAGCAGCCGGGACAGCCGGACGCCTTCGAAGGGGGTTTTCGGCACGCGCCATCCGGTGACGCACTGGACGTCGCGCACCAGCCGTTCCTGCGGCAGGGCGCGCAGTTCGGCGAGCCCGTACTCGGCGGGCCGGTCGACGAGACCGCCGACGGTCAGCCGGTAGTCCTTCTCGCCGCGGTGCGGCACCGAGGACGCCACGGAGTAGTAGCGGAAGCCGCCACTGCCGGGGAGCAGCCCGGTCAGGCCCGTGGGGTCCTTGTCCGCGGCCGCGCCCAGGACGGAGTCGAGCCCGCTCTGCACGTACGGGCCGGCCGCGACGCCGGCCGCGCCGAGCCCGAGCATGGCGAGGACGAGGCGTCGGCCTACGGGTGCGCCGCGGCCGTCCTCCGCCGCCCCGGCGGTGGTGTCATCGGTGGTCACCCGTCGATTCGAACACCGAACTGCGGCCGGGGCCAGGGGATCCGGACAACCGTCAGACTTCTGTCATCTCCTCCTCCGGCGGATCCACCGGGGCCGGCCGCCCCGGCGGACGCTTCCGGCCGGAAGGGCGTACGTGGTGCAGCACCGGAGGGCTTACGTGGCGCAGTGGCCGCCTGCCCGCTCCTTCGGCAGGTCCAGCGCCGGGTTGCGGTCGAAGAATCCGGTGGGCTTCAGGGTGAATCCGCAGACGTCCACCGGCATGACCGGCCAGTCCTCCAGGCGGGGCAGGTGCGTCGGGCCGAAGGTGTGCCACACGGTCAGCTCGGTGTCCTCCAGCGACTCGCCTCCGGCGGTCCACTCGGGGACGCCCGTGCCGCCGTGATGCTGGTTGGGGTAGTCGCCGGCCGGATAGCGGCGGTCCGGCAGATGGCGGGTCACCCACAGGTGCCTGGTGCCGAACGCCACGCGCCGGGAGACCGCCGAGCCGGGCTGGGCGAGCAGCACGGGGTTCGTATCGGGGACGAGGGTGTAGGCGACGGGCCCGCCCATCCGGTTGCGGGAGCCGGGGTTGGTGATCCGCCAGTGGCGGCCCGCCGACGGGTCGGCGAGACGGCCGCCGTCCGCGCTGTCGCTGATCGGGGTGGCGCGGGCGGTGAAGGCGTTGCCGGCCGGGTTCCCGGGTCCGGTGGGGACGGGAACGACGTCGACCTCCTCCACCGTATTGGCGTGGCCGTCCACGGCGACGTCGAGCCGGGCGCAGAAGAGATGCTGGTGGTACGGGGCGAGCAGACCGGGCGCGACCTCGGTGCCGTGCGGCGAGCCGTCGCCGGGCCGTACGGCGGATGTCTGCACGATGCCGGTGGACTTGACCTCGAAGCGGATCGTGCCGTCCTGGTGGAGGTACCAGAAGAAGCCGTAGTCATAGTTGCCGACGGTGGCGATGAAGGAGATGACCAAGCGGCGCGAGCGGCGGCTCTCGGCGGCCATGTCGTTGAAGATGTCGGTGTGCTTCCACAGCAGGCCGGCGTCCTCCTCGTGGATGCAGATCGCGTTCGGGAGAGTCTCGGGGTTGCCCAGGTCGTCGGCGAGGACGGCGTCGAGGTAGCGGATCTCGCCCAGGCAGTCGCAGCCCAGCTTCAGCGCGTTGGCGTTGCGGCCGAGCGAGTACTCCCCCGCGTCGAGGAAGGCCACCCAGTTACGGGCTTCCTCGGCCTCGCCGTACGCGACGGCCATCTCCCCCAGGGACGCGCGGTGCAGGACGGGCCGGGCGCGGTCGCCGTCGCGCTGGGTGAGCTGGTGCAGGACCAGCCCCTCGCGGGCGTTGAAGTCGATGCGGAAGGTCCAGTTCTGCCAGGTCAGCCGGTGGCCGGTGAGGGTGAAGGAGGGCCCCTCCGTCTGGGTGATCTCCAGCGGGCGCAGATCGGTACGGGCCGGGCCGTTGAACTCGGCCTCGTAACGGCCGCATTCCTGGGGCA
This sequence comes from Streptomyces sp. NPDC004647, assembly GCF_040609575.1. NCBI lineage: Bacteria > Bacillati > Actinomycetota > Actinomycetes > Kitasatosporales > Streptomycetaceae > Streptomyces > Streptomyces sp. NPDC004647. Next base: position 10,414 of record NZ_JBEXKU010000100.1, read on the forward strand.
CCGGGACCGCGCCGGTGTCGATGAGGCGCACTACGCGCCGCTCGACGACATCGACGTCGGCGACCAGGCCGCCCACCGGGTGCGCCCAGGCATTGTCGGCCTCGCTGCAGCGCAGCCAGGTCAGCGAACGCATCATGCGGCGGCCCGGCTTGTCGTCGACCTGGAGCGCGCCCGCCCCGAGGGGCGCGGCTACGGCAAGCCGGGTGTCGGTGACGCCCCGCTCGGCCATCGCCTTGCGCCAGCCGGGGTCGGCCTTCACGACCTCTTCGACGATGGCGTACTCCTCGAAGGTGACCTGGGGCCGGCCGTCCTTCCCGGGCTCGAGGTCCCGGTAGGAGACGACGGCACCCGCGGTGACGTCGACGAGCGCCTCGGCACTGCCGCCGGTCGCGGAGTCCAGCAGCGTGACACGGATCCGGCGCACGACCGGGTCGCCCTCGTGGTGGGCGGAGGCGGTGTGCCGGTCGGGCTCGTCCAGCAGGACGAGGGGGAAGCGGGTCGACTCGGTCACCTTGCCCGCCTCGTGGAGGATGCGGCGGGCGGTCCCGATCTCGTCGGCGGACAGCGGGTCGAGCGGATGCGGTGCCGCGACCGCGGGCTCTGAGTGGCAGCAGGTCATGGGGACGGCTCTTCTCACTACGGGATACGGGCCGGACACGGGACAAGCTGTGCGGGACAGCGGTGGGGGACGGTGTTGCGGGGCAACTGTGCGGGACGGTGTTGCGGGGCGCGGTGCGGGACGGCGACGCGGAGCGGGCCTACTCGGCGGCGCGCGCCGCCGCGCCGGACGCGGCCTTCTCCAGCTGGAACGCCTCATTGCCCAGGCCGATGCGCGCGTGGACCTCGGGCTTGGCGGAGCGCAGAACGAACCCGTAGCCGACGCCGACGACCACTGCGGCGCCGATGATGCCGGGCAGGATCCAGCTCAGTGAGGAGCCGGGGCCGGCGCCCAGCAGCACATCGAAGTCCTTGACCGCGTAGACGAGGATCACGGCCAGGAGGGTCCCGGCGATGCCGGACGAAACGATTCGCCACACCTGGGCGCGGGCCGCGCCGCGGCGGACGAAGAAGACGATGACGGCGACCGAGGTGGTCGCCAGAAGGAGGATGACGCCGAGTGCGCCGACGTTGCCCATCCAGGTGAACAACTGCAGCACCGGCGCGGTCGGGTCCCCGACCGGCTTGTCGTCGCTGATCGCGAACGCCACGACGGCGAGCAGCGACACCACGCTCTGCAGCAGCGAGCCGTGCACGGGCGCGCCGCTGGACCGGTTGGTGCGGCCGAAGGCGGAGGGCAGCAGGCCCTCGCGGCCCATGGCGAAGGCGTACCGGGCGACGACGTTGTGGAAGCTGAGCAGGCAGGCGAACATGCCCGTGACGAAGAAGATGTGCAGCACGTCGGTGAAACCCGCGCCGAGCCGCGACTCGCTGAGGAAGAACAGCAGCCCGGGCCCCTGCTTCTGCGCGGTTCCCACGATGTCGGAGGGGCCCGCGGCGACGCTGAGCGCCCACGAGCCGAGCGCGAAGAACACCGCCGCGAAGCCGACCACGGAATAGGTCGTACGGGCGACAACGACCTGCGGGCGGCTGGTCTCCTCGGCGTAGACGGGAGGCTGCTCGAATCCGACGAAGCTGGCGATGCAGAAGCACAGCGCAGTACCGAGCCCTGCGCCCGTCAGGGTCTCGGGGTTGAAGGAGTGCAGCGACAGGCCTTCCGCGGCGGGGTCGGCGACCGCGGCGACGTCGAAGACGGCGACCATGACGCACTCGATGAGCAGCAGCACGCCGAGGACCTTGGCGTTGAGGTCGATCTTCAGCCAGCCCAGTACGCCGATGACCGCCACACCCAGGAGGGCAGGTACCCACCAGATGACGGTGACATCGAAGTACTTGGTCAGCAGCCCGGAGATCTCGAAGCCGAAGATCCCGAAGACGCCGAACTGCATGGCGCTGTAAGCGACCAGCGCCACGACGGACGCGCCGGCGCCGACCGTGCCGCCCAGGCCGCGGGCGATATAGGCGTAGAAGGCACCGGCGTTGTGCACATGCCGGCTCATCTCCGCGTAGCCGACGCTGAACAGCGCCAGCACCACTCCGAGGATCACGAACAGCAGCGGCTGCCCGACGATGCCCATCACCGCGAAGGTGGTGGGCATGACGCCGGCCACCACCATCAGCGGTGCGCTGGCGGCCAGTACGGACAACAGGAGGCCTGCCATCCCGATCCGGTCAGCGCGCAGTGCTCGGTCCTGGCCTTTGAAGGTGCTGATCTCGGTGCTCTGGCCCGTCAGCATGGGGGGAGATCCTTCCCGTGGGGGTGGGCGGGCTGGGGCTGTTGTGCTGCGGTGGCGCTACCGGGAGCCGAGCGCCGCTCTGCGCGCGGCGCGGAAGGCTCGCTTCGGGTCGCGGTCGGGGTAGGACCACGGGGCGATGCTGGCATGCGGTCCGATCCGGTTGAACAGGGCGGCGGCCTCGGCCGACCGCCCTTCGTGCACCTTGGCGTGGGCGAGAAAGTTGAGGTCGATCTTGTTGCGCGGATGCTCCCCGCCCTCCCACTCCAGCCACCAGTCGAAGGCGGCCTTCATGGCCTGGCGGGCCCGGCGGGTGGTCCAGTGGTCCGAACGTGCCGGGTCACGGGGCTCGATACCGGCCCGGGCCAGGATCCGGTAGCGCTCGGTGTGGGCGATGACGGGCAGTACGGCGAGCGGCGAGTCGGCGGGTGCCTGGCCGGCGGCCCAGGCGGCGAAGTCGTACACCTCGTGGAACGGGTCGTCGCTGTCGCCCTGCTGACGCTCCGCCAGGCAGGCGGTCATCAGGTGGTGGGCGTGGTGGTGATCGCGGTGCCGGCCGCGCACCTGGTCGAAGACCTGGAGCCGTTCGTCGTCGGTCCCGGTGCGGCGGGCGAGGATCAGCAGGCCGAGCCAGGGCGTGGGATCGGCGGGCGCCATCCTGGCCGCCGTACGGCAGGCCGCGCGCGCCGCCGTGGGGCTCGCCTTGCCGCGCAGTGCCCGGAAGACGGTGGCACAGGCGAGCAGCGCGGCGGCATCCGCGCTGTCCGGCTCGGCGAGCTTCCACTCCTCGGCCCAGGCGGCACTCGTGGGTCCCTCGCCGAGGACGACGAGCCGGTGCCCGCGGCGGTCCCAGTCGTCGCCGGTCCCGGCGAGCAGAGTCCTGGCCTCGGTCCAGCGGCCCTGGGCGAGGGAGTCACGGGCACTGGCGAGCGCCGAGTCGTCGAGCGCGGGATCGAAGCGCAGACCGTCCCTGTGCCGGGAACGGCCCAGCGGCGGAGGGGGAGTCATCCGCGAGCTTCCTCCACGGCGCACGCCACTTTCTGCCCGCGCGGGGCGTCCTGATGCAGAGTCGACGGTTCTCCTCGGTGGAGTGGTCGGGTCCCACCGATGGCCAATGATCACGCACAGCAAACCGGTAGTCACTGGTCCGCGTCAAGGCCGGAAAAGGAACCTCGCCCTCCTCAACTCGCCGCCATGTCGGGACATGTAAGACACCGGATCGGCCGCCTCGCGCGGGGGCGAGGACTTCGGGCGTAGAGGATCCCGACATCGGGATCCGGCGTAGAGGTCCTCGATTCGGGATCCGGAGCCAGGGATCCGGAGTCAGGGATCCGGAGTCAGGGATCCGGAGGTCAGGGATCCGGAGGTCAGGGATTCAGCCGACCGCCTTCGCGGCGGCCCGGCCCGCCGTACGGCCCGAGAAGAGGCAGCCGCCGAGGAAGGTGCCCTCCAGCGAGCGGTAGCCGTGCACCCCGCCGCCGCCGAATCCGGCCACCTCGCCCGCGGCGTAGACACCGGGCAGCGGCTCGCCTCCGTCAGTAAGCACCCGGGAGGACAGATCGGTCTCCAGGCCGCCAAGGGTCTTACGGGTGAGGATGTTCAGCCGTACGGCGATCAGCGGGCCCGCCTTGGGGTCCAGGATGCGGTGCGGGGCGGCGGTGCGGATGAGCTTGTCACCGAGGTAGCCACGAGCGCTGCGGACCGCCATCACCTGGAGGTCCTTGGTGAAGCTGTTGGCGATCTCGCGGTCCCGGGCGACGATCTCGCGGCGCAGCCCGGCCTCGTCGATCAACGGCTCCGCGGTGAGCGCGTTCATGCCGCGGACGAGCGCGCCGAGATCCCTCTCGACGACGAAGTCCACGCCGTGTTCCATGAACGCCTTGACCGGGCCGGGGACATCGGTGCGCGCCCGGCCGATCACGTCGCGGATGCTGCGGCCGGTCAGATCCGGGTTCTGCTCGGAGCCGGAGAGGGCGAACTCCTTACCGATGATGCGCTGGTCGAGCACGAACCAGGTGTAGTCGTAGCCGGTCTTCATGATGTGGGCGAGCGTGCCGAGCGTGTCGAAGCCGGGGAACAGCGGTACGGGCAGCCGCCTGCCGCGCGCGTCGAACCACAGCGAGGAGGGCCCGGGAAGGATGCGGATGCCGTGCTTCGCCCAGATCGGGTTCCAGTTCTCGATGCCCTCGGTGTAGTGCCACATCCGGTCGCGGTTGATCAGCCGGCCGCCCGCGGCCTCGGTGACGCCGAGCATCTCCCCGTCGACGTGCGCGGGCACGCCGGAGAGCATCCGTTCCGGCGGAGTGCCGAGCCTCTCCGGCCAGTTGCGGCGTACGAGCTCGTGGTTGCCGCCGATGCCTCCGGAGGTGACGATCACGGCCTGGGCGCGCAGCTGGAAGGAGCCGACGGCCTCGCGGCTGCTGGCCGTACCGCGCTCGGCGCTGCTCTCTCGGAGGATCTCGCCGCTGACGGTGTCCACGCTGCCCGCCGTACGGGCCAGCCCGGTGACCCGGTGCCGGAACCGCAGCTCCACCAGGCCGCGGTCTGCGGCCGCGCGCACTCGCCGTTCGAAGGGCTCGACGAGGGCGGGTCCGGTGCCCCAGGTGATGTGGAAGCGGGGTACGGAGTTGCCGTGCCCGGTGGCCTCATATCCGCCGCGCTCCGCCCAGCCGACGACCGGGAAGAGCCGTACGCCCTGGGCGCGCAGCCAGGCCCGCTTCTCCCCCGCGGCGAAGTCCACGTAACTCTCGGCCCAGCGGCGCGGCCAGTGGTCCTCGGGGCGGTCGAATCCGGCCGTGCCCAGCCAGTCCTGCCAGGCGAGTTCGGGGCTGTCGCGGATGCGCATCCGGCGCTGCTCGGGCGAGTCGACGAGGAAGAGACCGCCGAAGGACCAGTGGGCCTGGCCGCCGAGCGAAGCCGACGGCTCCTGGTCGAGCAGGATGACCCGGCGTCCGGCGTCGGCCAGTTCGGCGGTGGCCGCCAGGCCCGCGATACCCGCCCCGACCACGATCACATCAGCGTCGTACGCCATGGTTTCCATTTCTGTCGGTGCGCAGCGGGGTGCCCCGGCCGGTGCGCGGCGCGTGCGCTGCCGCTGCCGTGGGTCCGATCTTCGGGACAGCGGGGCGTTGCGTCAACAGCCCGGTACGGCGCGGGAGCGCACGTCCGCTGGTTGGATGGCGCCATGGCCGAACAGGGACCGCGTTCCGCGGATGAGTTGCTGGACATCGTGGACGAGCAGGACCGGGTCGTCGGGCAGGCCCCGCGTGGAGAGGCGTACGCGAGGAAGCTGCGGCACCGGTGTGTGTTCGTATCGGCGCGGGACGCGGAGGGCCGTGTCTTCGTGCACCGCAGGACCGCGGACAAGCTGGTCTTCCCGTCGCTGTACGACATGTTCGTCGGCGGAGTGGTCGGCGCCGGGGAGTCGTACGAGGATGCGGCGCTGCGCGAGGCCGAGGAGGAGCTCGGGGTGAGCGGGCTTCCCCGGCCCGTACCGCTGTTCACATTCCTGTACGAGACGCCCGAACACACCTGGTGGTCCTCCGTCTACGAGGTCCGCTGCACACTCCCGGTCAGCCCGCAGGCGGAGGAGGTCGCCTGGCACGACTTCCTCAGCGACGAGGAGCTGGAGCGGCGGCTGCCCGAGTGGGAGTGGGTGCCGGACGGGCTGGAGGCGTATGTGCGGCTGCGGGAGTGGCGCGCCGGTACGTGAGACCTCGCGCCGGTACGGGGCCCCGGGGCGGTACGTGGGACCTCGCGCCGCCGGTACGTGGGACCCGGGGGCGGTACGTGAAGACCTCGCGCCGGTACAGGGCCCGGGGCGGGGGCCGTACCTGAGAGCCGCAGCCGTACGTGAGATCCGGGGGCGTACCTGAGAGCCGGGCCGTACGTGATCCCGGGGCGTCGTACGCGGCCGGTGGCTCGGCGGGTGGCGGGTAGGGTGCGGGCCATGACCGCGTCCGTGAGGGCCCTGCCCGGCAAGCTGCGGGCGGCCGCCGCCGTGGTCCGGCTGTGGTTCGCGCCGGCCCGCATCCGCGACGAGGGCGAGACCCCCGACTACCGTTTCTCGCTCGCGAACGAGCGCACCTTCCTGGCCTGGCTGCGGACCGCTCTGGCGCTGGTGGGCGGCGGCTTCGCGGTCGCCCAGTTCCTGCCCGACCTGCACCGGACCCTCCGGGTCACCCTCGCCGTACTGCTGTTGGCCGTCGGTGCGCTGTGCGCCGTGCGAGCGGTGGACCACTGGGTGCGCGTCGAGTTGGCGATGCGCCGCGGGGAGGATCTGCCGGTCTCCCGCTTCCCCTCCGTGCTGGCGCTGGCGATCGGTGTGATGGCGGTGGTGATGGTGGTCGCGGTCGCCGTCGGCTGGGCCGGCTGATGGAGCGGACCGCACGGGACCCGGGCCTGCATCCCGAGCGGACGCGGCTGGCGTGGCGGCGTACGACCCTGACGTTCGCGGTGGCCGCGGTGCTGGCGGCGCGGCAGGCGCTGGTCGGCGGGGTGTCGCCGCTCGCGGGCGTGGGGGTGGCGCTCGTGCTGCTCGCCTTCCTCGTGGTGGCGCACCGCCGTATCCAGGCGCTGACCGCGCCGGAGCCGCTCGCGCCGTTCGCGCGGGCGGCCCCGGCCGCGGCGGCCTGCACGGTCGCGCTGGCCGTCCTGGGCGCGACCGTTCTGATGTGACCGGCACCCGGGCGACCGGCACCGGCGTGACCGATACCCGGGCCGTTCCGCGCTGTTCGCCCGGAAACGACCCGGAGCCGGACGGGACCGGACCGGATCAGAAACTGCAGCGAGTCTGCATCATCGACACGACCATGGCGGCCGGGCTCAGCGCGAAGACGATGACGGTCTCGCCGCGATGGCCCGCGGCGGCGGGGCTGTGGTGTCCGAGGTGGCGTGGTAGGTCGGTCGGCGTCTCTCGCATTCATTTCCAGGTGAATGCTTGGGAGGTTCAAGCAACGAGGCCACCCGTAGTGGTCGAAAGTTAAGGTAAATAAAATTTGATGTCCTCAAGGATCGTGAGTACACTCCAACCATGAGCGCCACCACCCCGCACTCCCCGACCAAGCTCCAGATCATGGAGCTGCTGTCCGCCGTCGGCATTGCCCAGTGGCAGGACTTCGCCGCCGTCGCCGCCCGCCACGGCCTCACCGCGATGCAGGCCAAGGCGCTCTCCCAGCTGGGTACGCCGGTCCCGATGCGACGGCTCGCCGAGCGGCTGGTGTGCGACGCGTCGAACATCACCGGGATCGTCGACCGGCTGGAGGCGCACGGGCTCGTACGGCGCGAGGTGAGCCCTTCGGACCGCCGGGTCAAGAACGTCGTGGCGACCGAGGAGGGCACCGCGACCATGCGCCGGGTGCGCGCCGAGATGGAGTCGACCCAGGCCGCGCTCGACACCCTGGGCGAGGACGAGCAGGCAGTGCTCCACGGCCTGCTCGAACGGCTCCGCCCGGCCATGGAACACCGCACCTGACGGACCGGCCACAGGCCGTGGGGCGGCATCCCGACCCATGGGGCACTTCCGTCCCGCACGGCGACCCTGTGGACTATGTTCACGACGGACACCGGCACGCCGCACACGACGGGCACGGGGACGACCACTGACCCTGTCGCCGGCCGGCGCGACGCGACGGACAACACGGAGGCGCCCATGACCACGGCCCGCAGGGCGGCGCCCGAAGCCGCCCCCCTGATCGTGGTCATGGGCGTATCGGGTTGCGGCAAGACATCCGTCGGCGAGCTGCTCGCCGCCCGGCTCGGCGTCCCGTACGCGGATGCCGACGGCTTCCACCCGCCGGAGAGCGTCGCCAAGATGTCGGCCGGAACCCCGCTCGACGACACGGACCGCGCCCCCTGGCTGGACTCCATCGGTGCCTGGCTCGCCGCTCACGCCGCAGGCGGCGGGGTGGTCAGCTGCTCCGCTCTCAAGCGCCGTTACCGGGACCGGCTGGCCGGGTTCGCGCCGGGGGCGTTCTTCGTGCACCTCGACGGCTCCTACGAGCTGATAGCCCGGCGCATCGCGCGCCGTACGGGCCACTTCATGCCCGAGAGCCTGCTGCGTTCGCAGTTCGACGACCTGGAACCACTGGAGGCGGGCGAGAACGGGACGACGGTTCCGGTCGACGGCTCCCCCGAGGAGACCACCGACCGGGCGCTCGCCGAACTCCCCGTCCGTCCCCGCTGAGACCAACTCCCGCCGCCCGGGCCCGTCCTACCGCCCGGCGGCGGCCTCTGGCATGCTGAGGCCCGCATCGTGGAGGCTTCACCGGGGGGAGCGCAGTCATGTCCGAGGTCGGTACGGCTTCCGAGACCACGAACGCCGAACCATACGCCGTGCAACTCGCCCCCGGCGTCCATGCGTTCATCCAGCCCGACGGCGGCTGGTGCCTGAACAACGCGGGGTTCGTCAGCGACGGTTCGACCACCCTGCTCGTCGACACCGCCGCCACGGAGCGGCGCGCCCGGCTGCTGCGCGACGCGGTCCTGGCGAGCGGCGCGTCCCGCCCCGGCACGGTCGTCAACACGCACCACCACGGCGACCACAGTTACGGAAACGCGGTGTTCACCCCGGAGGCCACCGTCATCGGGCATGCCGCCTGCCGCCGGGAAGCGCTCGCCGCCGGGCACCAGTTGCACGCGCTGTGGCCGTCGGTCGACTTCGGCGACATCCGCATCGTCCCGCCCTCGGTCGTCTACACCGACCGGCTGACCTGCCATGTGGGCGGGACCGAGGTGGAGTTGATCCACCCCGGTCCCGCCCACACCACCGGCGACACCGTCGTGTGGCTGCCGCGGCAGCGGGTCGTCTTCACCGGCGACCTCGTCTTCCACGGCGGGACGCCGTTCATCCCGATGGGCTCGCTGGCCGGCTCCCTGCGCTCGCTGGAGCTGCTGCGGGCACTTGGCGCGCGGACCGTTGTCCCCGGCCACGGCCCGGTGACCGACCCCGGCGTGTACGACACCGTCGAAAGGTATCTGCGGTTCGTCGCCGAGGTGGCCGAGAAGGCCCATGCGGAGGGCCGGACCCCGCTGGCGGCCGCGCGCGCCGCGGACCTCGGGGAGTTCGCGGAGCTGCGGGAGAGCGAGCGGCTGGTGGCCAATCTGCATCGCGCGTACGCGGAGCTCGACGGGAAGCCGCCCGGCGCCCCCCTCGACCTCGTGGCCGTCTTCGGCGACATGACGGAGATGAACGGCGGGGTGCCGGTCGCCTGCCACGCTTGATCCGCCGGACGGCCCCCCGCTGCGGTCACCAGCGGGGTACGGACGGAGCGGCCCAGTCCGGGTCGGCCACCCGGATGGCCGCCGCGTCGTCACGCTCGCGCAGCGTCCCGTCGTCCTCCAGCCAGCGCTTGTGGAGCGCCGCCAGCGCGTCGCGGTCGAGTTCCACCCCCAGGCCGGGGGCGTCTGACACCGCCAGCCGGCCTTCGCGGAAGACATGGCGCCCGGTGATGACGCCCTCGGTCTGCCAGGGGTAGTGGCTGTCGCAGCCGTGGCCGAGGTTGGGCAGGGTCGCGGCGACCTGCGTCATGGCGGCGAGGCTGACGAAAAGCCCGTTCAGATCGCTGACCGAGCGGCCGAGCAGAGCCTGCGCCAGCGGCTGCGCGAGATCGAGGTATCCGCCGTCCCCGTACGTCTCCCCCACACCGGTCACGCCTCCCTGCGTGGCCACCTCCACGATAAGTCTCGGCGTGTACGGCTGATGCACGCCCCCGGTGTTGAGCAGGGGCGGATCAGCCATCAGGATCGGGGTGAGCCGGATCTCGTCGATAACCACGCCGTATTCATATGTGAACCCTATTCATGGATGCATCCGGTGCGCCAGATCCCGTCGGCAGATCACTGGACTCCATACCGACTGGTCGGCATGATGGGCACCCGACCCGTCCGTCTCCCCACCGAGGAGAGTGCCCCGATGAGCCACGACCACCCTCGCCCACAGCCTTCGGCAGGGGTGGCACCCCCAGGGCTCGACCTCGAGCGGCTGCGCGCCCATCTGGACCGTATCCGCCCCGGGCTGGTGAGGGGGCCGCTCAGCGCCGAGATGATCGAGGGCGGCCGGTCGAATCTCACCTACTCGGTCACCGACGGGACCGACCGCTGGGTCGTCCGCCGCCCGCCGCTGGGGCACGTCCTGGCGACCGCGCACGACATGCGGCGCGAGCACCGGGTGATCGAGGCGCTGCACCCCACCGCCGTGCCCGTCCCCGCGCCGGTGCTGCTCTGCGAGGACGAGTCCGTCATCGGATCACCTTTCTACATCATGGAGTTCGTCGACGGGACCCCGTACCGGACGGCGCAGCAGCTGTCCGCGCTCGGTCCGGAGCGCACCCGCGGGGTCGTCCTCAGTCTGGTCGACACGCTCGTGGAACTGCACGCCGTCGACCCCGGGACCGCCGGGCTCGCCGACTTCGGGCGGCCCGAGGGCTTCCTGGAGCGCCAGCTGCGCCGCTGGGGCAAGCAGCTCGACGCCTCCCGCAACCGCGAGCTGCCCGGCATCGACGACCTGCACGCGGCCCTGGGCAAGGCCCTCCCGAAGTCGCCCGCTCCGGCCGTCGTCCACGGCGACTACCGCCTGGACAACGTCCTGGTCGGCTCAGACGACAGCATCAAGGCGATCCTCGACTGGGAGATGTCCACCCTCGGCGATCCGCTGACCGACCTCGGGCTGCTGGTGATGTACAGCCAGCGGCTGGACGTACCCGAGTCGCCGGTGAGCACCACAGCCGGAGCGCCCGGCCACCCGGAGCCCGCCGAGCTGATCGAACGGTACGCCGACGGCTCCGGCCGTGATGTCCGGGACGTCGCCTGGTACACCGCGTTCGCCTGGTTCAAGCTCGCCGTGATCCTGGAGGGAATCCACTACCGCTACACCCTCGGCCAGACCGTAGGCGAGGGGTTCGACCGCATCGGCACCCTGGTCCCGGTTTTCATCGAGAACGGCCGCACCACCCTTCAGGAGGGCTGAGCACCATGGACTTCGCATTCGACGCCCGTACCGAGGAGCTGCGCAAGAAGCTCCTCACCTTCATGGACGAGCATGTGTACCCGGCCGAGAAGGTAGCGGAGGAACAGCGCGCCCAGCTCTCCTCGCCCTGGATCACCGTGCCGGTGCAGGAGGCCCTGAAGGCCGAGGCCCGCAAGCAGGGCATGTGGAATCTCTTTCTGCCCGACTCCGAGTACGGCGCCGGGCTGACCAATCTGCAGTACGCGCCGCTCGCCGAGATCACCGGCCGCAGCCCGCAGCTGGCCCCCACCGCCCTGAACTGCGCGGCCCCGGACACCGGCAACATGGAGGTGCTGACCCAGTTCGGCAACGAGCAGCAGCGCAAGCAGTGGCTGGAGCCGCTGCTCGCCGGTGAGATCCGGTCCGCGTTCGCGATGACCGAGCCCGAGGTCGCCTCCTCCGACGCGACCAACATCGAGACCCGGATCGATCGGGATGGCGACGCGTACGTCATCACCGGCCGCAAGTGGTACATCTCAGGCGCGATGCACCCCGACTGCAACATCCTCATCGTGATGGGCAAGACCGACCCGGAAGGCGAGGACCCGCGCCGCCAGCAGTCGATGGTGCTGGTGCCGCGCGACACCCCCGGTGTCGAGATCCGCCGCGCCATGCAGGTCTACGGCTACGAGGACCATTACCACGGCGGTCACGCCGAGGTCGTCTTCCACGGCGCCCGGGTGCCGGTCGGCAACCTGATCGGCGAGGAGGGCGGCGGCTTCGCCATCGCCCAGGCCCGCCTCGGTCCCGGCCGTATCCACCACTGCATGCGGCTGATCGGCATGGCGGAGCGGGCGATCGAGCTGATGTGCCGCCGGGCGGTGGAGCGTACGGCGTTCGGCAAGCCGCTCGCCCAGCAGGGCGTGGTCCAGGAGTGGATCGCGGACGCCCGGGTGGCGGTGGAGCAGCTGCGGCTGCTGGTCCTGAAGACCGCGTGGCTGATGGACACCGTCGGCAACCGCGGCGCGCACACCGAGATCCAGGCCATCAAGATCGCGACGCCGCGCACGGTGGTGGACATCCTGGACCAGGCCGTGCAGCTGTACGGCGCCGGCGGTGTCAGCCAGGACTTCCCGCTGGCCGAGCTGTGGGCGGCGGCTCGTACTCTGCGGATCGCGGACGGGCCGGACGAGGTGCACCAGCGGTCGCTGGCGCGACGGGAGATCAAGCAGTACCTCTGATCTCCGGACGGACTCCGGACCAACTCTCCGGACCGATGTCCAGCAGAGGGGGGGGGGCCCGGCGGGCCGGGGGGGGGGCC
>NZ_JBEXKU010000101.1:0-22665 GCF_040609575.1 Streptomyces sp. NPDC004647
CTGCCTCCTTGGAGACCTGTATGACCATCACGGCCGAGCGTCCCGTCAGCCTGTGGCCCGCAGCCCACAAGGTCGACGCGCGCCGACCCCGCTCTCTGCAAACCAAGATCGGAGCATCCGACACCGTCTGCGCCCGCCGCGCCGGATACCTCCTGCACGGCCGAACGCCCACCGACGGCGGCGAGAAGCGCAAGGCGATCCTGGGCACTTGGCTCCACTCTGGCATCCTGGCCGCCGCTCGCGAGGAGTACGGCTGGGTGATCGAGCGGAGCGTCGAGGATCAGACGATCAAGGGCCACATCGACGCCGTCCAGCTCGACAGCCACACCGCCGCACGCCTGCCGAAGCGGCTGCGGCCCCTCCTCCCGGCCGAGGAGACGACCGTGGAGGACGTGAAGACCAAGAGCACCTACCAGTGGGACGGCGTCCTGCGGTACGGGGCCAGTGACGCCGAGATCCGCCAAGTCCTGCTGTATGCAGACCTGTTGCGCAGTGAAGGCTTCGCCGACGTCGAGGGGCAGCGGCAGCTCGCCCGGCTCGGACCGGTCCCCGTCGGACGTATCCGGTTCCGGTTCATCAACCGCGACAACGGCGACGACCATATCCAGGAGATGGCCTTCAGCGCCGAGCGCGCCAGCGGCGCGCGTTGGTGGGTCCAGCAGGTGAGGGCGGCTGCGACGCCGGAGGAGCTGCCACGCACCTTCGAGGGACCGGGCCTGTCGGCCATTTGTGACCACTGCCCGTTCAAGACGGCCTGCTGGGGAACTGCGACGGCCGGGCGCCGGCCGCAGAGCATCCTGGTCCACGACGACGCCGACCGCGCAGCCGCGCTGAAGGAGTACGTCGAGGTCACCGCGGAGATGAAGCCGCTCAAGGAGCGGTTGAAGTTCCTGCGGGCCAAGCTGGACGGCTCCGACGCGGGCGTCTACGGCGACAACGTGCTGACCTGGAGCGGCGGGAACGCGACGAAGGTCGATGACGTGGAGGCCATGGTCGCGCTCTATCAGCGGGCCGGTCTTGAGGTGCCGATGGCGCCGGACGCGTCGGCGATGAGGGCCCAGCTGAAGGCCGCGGGCATACCCGTGCCCGTGCGGCACGACCACGACAGGCGCACGTCGGTGAGTATCAACGTCAGCCTGCGCAAGAAGCCCTGAGCCCGCGAACCGGTAGGGGCAGGGCGGACATTGGCCCTGCCCCTACCCCGGTGCGGCCTGGACCGGACGTGACATGGAGAGGTGCCGGTGAGCATCCAGTTGATGGTGGTGGCGGCCTATCTGCCCAAGGAGGTGATCAACAAGACGCAGAAGTTCGTGCTCATGAAGATCGCGGACTCCGCCGACGACCAGACGCGTCTGGCGCGGCCGGGGCTGGAGCGGATGATGGCCTGGGCCGGCGTGGGTGAGAAGCAGGTCATCGCGGTCGTGACGGAGCTGATCGGGCTCGGCCTGGTCGAGCGGGTGGAAGTCGGGCGCGTCGGCCGCCGTGCCGAGTACCGGGTGTTTCCCGACGGTGTTCCTCCCATCCCCAGCACGGAGGAGCTGATCGAGCGGCGCCGCACCGCGCAGCGTGCCCCGAAGAACCCCCGGCTGGCGCGTCAGATCGAGCGCCGCAGGCGGCCGTCCGCGGCGGCTCGTACCCAAGGCGATGTGACGGCGCGGGAGGAGGCACGCGACGCGTCGCAGGCCACTACCGAGGAGGGAGGGTTCCCCCAGGGGAACCCTGAAGACGGCAAGGGGAGGGTTCCCCCACGGGAACCCAGTGGGTTCCCCCAGGGGAACCAAGAGGGTTCCCCCAGGGGAACCCCTTCTCTTCCTTCTCCTTCCTATCTCCTTCCTTACCCCCCTACCCCTGCGGCTGACGCCGCAGGGGAGCCAGGCGCGGCCGTCGAGGACCAGCAGCCGGGCGGCTGCCCGAAGCACCCGAAGCCAGTCGGCAACTGCCGGGGGTGCGGGACCAACCCGCGTGCCGATCGTGAGCAGGCGCGGCGCGATGCGGTCCACAGCGAGCACGCCTCGCAGCAGCAGTGGCTGCGGGAGTTCTTCGCCGAGCGGGCGCGGCGGGTCGCCCAGTCGGACCCGCAGGCCGAGGAGATGGCGCGCAAGCGGGTGCGGGAGCTGGCCCGCATGGGGCGTGAGCGGTCCAGGTCCCAACGCCGGTCGCCGGTAGGCGATTTCGGTGATCCCCAACATTGACCCCCCGGTGTATGCGAATAAAATATAGGCAACTAGTTCGAAATCCCTTCGAACTCCGACCTCTTGGAGAACCGATGCAGATCCTGACCCTCGGTCCCGTCGGCTACGTCGTCGTGGCCGAAGTCGTCCACGGCCCGGCAGCCGCGCCCATCCTCGGCGACGGGGTGTTCTGCTCCGTCGAGTGCGCCACTCAGGAGGTGCGCGACCTCGCGGTGGAACTCGGCATCCGGGAGCGGGGCGTGAGCTTCCTCGCCCACCACAAGGGTCGCCCTGTCGGCCTCGTCGTCGCCCGACGCGGCCAGATGTGGGCGGTACAGATCCTCTCCTCGCATGAGCTCGCCAGCAACGACTGAAAGCGCGCCCTCAAGGTAGGAGACATTTTTGAAAGACGGGTTCCCGCTCGAGGTGCCCGCCCCGCAACACCCTTCTTGGAGAACAGAAGTGACCATCGCAGCACTGCCCGACCACAACAGCATCACCGACCCTCTGTGGCTCAAGTTGTTCAACGGCTACCGTCACGTCATCGCCCCGCTGCGCCACAACGGCTGGACCACCGACGTCGAGCTGTGCGGGGGCGAGTACCACCTCCGCGCCGACCTCGGCGACGGCACTGAGCTGATCATCGCCGCCACTCACTCGCTGCCTGTCGACTCGGCCGAGGTGGACGGCTGGACGGTGGTGCGTCAGGGCATCGACAACCCCGACGTGCACACCGCCCTGTACGACTCCACCCCGGACGGCGCGCAGTCCCACCACGGCACCAGCCTCATCCCGATGCTCGCCCGCATCGACGAGCTGGACGTGCCCAAGACGGCGCAGCAGCTGATCGTGTCGGCCACGCACACCTCCCCGTACGGCGCGAATCACAACCAGACCGCGGGTATCGAGGCGCCCGGCACCGCCGTGGCCCGCTTCTTCGAGTGGTCGCAGCGCCTGATCACCGCAGAGGGCTACCGCAAGGTGTGGGAGCGCCCGGAGCAGGACGGGCACCCGCTGGCTCTGTTCGAGCGTGTCGGCCACATCACCACCGTCCGCGTTACGCCCTGGCATGAGTAGCCGTCCACGCCGCTGCCCGCTCCCCACCCGGGGCGCGGACCGGTGATCTGGCTGCTGCTCGTGGGCCTTCTGGATCTCGCGGCGTTCATCGCCCTCGGGATCGAGGACAGCCGCCACCACCGCGCGTTACGCGCTTCCGACCAGTCCTGACCGCCACGGCTGCCCGGCCCGAACTGGGCCGGGCAGCCCCTGCCCTTGGAGACCACCCCCGTTGCCCCGCGCGATATCCCTGCTCTGCGGAGCAGGCGGAGACGCCCAAGGTCTGCTGGAGGCCGGTTTTGAGCCGGTCCTCGGCATCAACCACTGGCAGACCGCCATCGACACCTTCGAGATCAACCACCCCACCGCTAAGGCGCGCTGCGCCGATGTCCGCAACTACCCGATGCGGTGGCTGCCGAAGGCCCTGATCCTGTGGGCCTCGGTGATCTGCACCGAGATCAGCCCCGCCGGCGGCCGCAAGCGGCAGCCCGACCCGGCCCAGGAAGCCCTGTTCGAGGAAGAGGAGCAGTGGCGGGAGCTGCCGCAGGAAGCCTTCGAGCAGACCCGCGCGACCGCCTGGTGCGTGCTGCGCGCCGCCGAGGCCAAGCGGTACCCGGCCGTGGTCGTGGAGAACGTCACCGAGTTCATCACCGACTGGATCCTGTTCCCGGAGTGGATCAGGGCCATGCGCAAGCTCGGCTACCGCCACCAGATCGTCTCGGTGTCCTCCGCGCACATCGGCTGCGAGACCAACCCGTATGCGCCCCAGTGGCGCGACAGGATTTACGTGGTTTTCACTCTGACCGGCGTGCGCCGCCCGGACCTTCGCCCGCGCCCGCTCGCCTACTGCAGCGACTGCGGCCAGGACGTGAAGGCCCGGCAGAGCTGGCGCAACGACAAAGTCCGGGTGGGGAAGTACGGCCAGCAGTACGACTACCGGTGCCCCCACACCCGCTGCGGGCACGCGTTGGTCGAGCCGTACGTGCGACCTGCGGCCGACGTGATCATGTGGGACGACATCGGCCAGCGCATCGGCGACCGCACCCGGCCGCTGGTGCCCAACACCATGAAGCGGATCGCGGCCGGGCTGAACAAGTTCCCGCACGAGCCCAGCGTGATCACCCTCACCCACGGCAAGGACGGCACCGACCGGGCGTTCTCTCCCCACGAGCGCCCACTGCCCACCCGCACCGCGAAGCTCGGCGAAGCCCTCCTGGTCCCGGTCGGCGGCTCGTGGAACGACACCCCGGCACCGGTCAGCGCGCCGATGCGCACCCGCACCACCCGCGAGAGCGAAGCCCTGGTCACCGTCGACCCCCCGGCCCCGTTCATCGTGGAGTTCCGCAACCACTGCGACGCCGCACCGGTGGACAACCCGCTCAGCACCATCAGCACCGCCCGCCACCACGGCCTGGTGGTGCCCGACGGCGTGGCCCGCGACCGGGCCCGCAACACCCTGGTCATCCCCTACCGCAAGAGCGCGCCGAAGACCGCGGCCCAGCCCTTGCACACCCTGAGCACTCGCGACTCGGCGGCCGTGGTGCGCACCGTGCCCGCCATCGAGGACTGCTTCTTCCGCATGTTGAAGCCCCGCGAACAGCTGCGCGGCCAACGGTTCCCCGACACCTACGACGTCGCCGGCTCCAAGGCCGCCCAGACCATGCAGGCCGGCAACGCCGTGAGCGTCAACGTCGCCCGCTGGCTCGGCGAACGCCTCAAGCCCGTCCTGGCCTGACCCACCCATGCCTACCGAGAAGAAGGGAATCAGCACCATGAACCCCGCAACAGCGGACCTCCTGACCATCTTCAAGCAGCAGCGCGAGGAGGCCGACGCCCAGCGCACCCGGGCGGAGAAGACGTACGCCCTGGCCGTCCTCGACGAGACGGCCGCACTGATCCGGTCCCTGTGCCCGGAGGCCGTGTACGTCAACTTCGCCT
The DNA here is from genome assembly GCF_040609575.1 of Streptomyces sp. NPDC004647. Lineage (NCBI taxonomy): Bacteria > Bacillati > Actinomycetota > Actinomycetes > Kitasatosporales > Streptomycetaceae > Streptomyces > Streptomyces sp. NPDC004647. The sequence goes on from NZ_JBEXKU010000101.1 coordinate 5,166, forward strand.
ACTACGGCAACACGCGCACCCTCGTCCTGTATGGGGTGCTCGGCGAGCAGTCCAGCCCGCTGGGGACCTGCCCCTGGCTGTGGGAGGAGAGCGACCAGGAACACCCCCTGGCCGAGCACGGCGAGAAGATCGGCCTCGACCTGCAAGAGGGCCTGGCCCCCTACAACTCCCCGGCCTGGGCGCGCATCAGGCGGAACTCGGCCCGCGAGGGCAACGACTGGCTGCTGGAGCTGCCTCCGCCCGACCGCGCCGCGCGTATCGCCGAGCTCGTACGCGAGCACCACCCCGAGGCGACCGCCGTCGTGGTGGACGGCCGCAACGCTGGCGGCCGGATCATCGAGGTCATCGAAGACGTCGCCGAGGACGGCTCGGACAACCGCACCACCCGGCGCCGCTGGAACGAGCGGTGCGACGACCTGCTCACCGCGCTCGTCGCCCAAATGTTCGCGCTGCCCGACCTCGCCGACCGCCACCTGATACCCGTCGGCAGCAACTACGCGCACCCCTACGGCAGCAGCCTCAGCGACCACGTGCGCCGGATGCCGCTGCCGCCGACCGCGTAGCCGCCGTCCACCGGAAGCGTCTGATGAGCGGCACCTGGTGGGTCAGCGAAGCACCGTGCGCCGGGGACCTGCGCTTCACCCCCAACGACGCGACCGCGGACTCGCTCAGGAAGCCGCTGATGCAGACGCTGCTGAAGGTCTGCCAGGACTGCCCGTTCCGCGCGCAGTGCATCGAACTCGTCCTGCCACGCCACAGCATGTTCGACGGCATCTGCGGCGGCCGTCTGTGGTTCAACGGCCAGATCCGCGCCGCGTGCACCACCGCGCACCCCGACGAACTCGAGGAAAGCGGCTCGCACATCACCCACGGCACCGAAGCCGGGGCCCGCGCCCACAACCGGCGCGGGGAGGCGGCCTGCTCCCTGTGCCGGGAGGGCGCGCGGCTCGCCCAGGCCCGCCGACGCGAGGAGAAGCGAGCCCGCGGCTCACCACCTCACCCCCGCCAAAGTAGGAGACATTGTTGAAACAAGCTGACATGTTGTGGGCGTCGCCGCCTGCTCCGCAGGGCGCCTCGCATCCCGAAGAGGACAGCGGCACAGGGCTCAACCCTCTCCCGGCCGCATGGTGCGCTCCCCGGTCTCCCGACACCCCGCGTCGGTCCAAGCCCCCGGTCCAGCACACGAATCGAAAGGAATCCCCCGTGAACAAGGCCCAGCTCGTCGAAGCCATCGCCGACAAGACCGGCGGCAGGAGGCAGGCCGCAACCGCAGTGGACGCCGTCCTTGACGCCATCGTCCGCGCCGTGGTCGCGGGAGACACCGTCTCCATCACCGGCTTCGGCAGCATCGGGCCCGTCGACCGCGACCCCCGGATCGCCCGCAACCCGCAGACCGGCGACCGCGTGACGGTGCCCGCCACCCGCGCCCTGCGCTTCCGGGCCGGAACCCAGTTCAAGGACTACGTCACGGGCCGCAAGCCCCTCCCGGCCTCCGGCAACTCCATCCACAAGGCCCCCAAGACCCCCCGCCCATAACCCTCGTACCTCAGGTGCGCCGGCCCGGCCCGGGCCCGGCTGGCGCACCGCCCGAAGGAACAGCCATGAACCCTGTCGGAACCGAGATAGAAGCCACCGCGAAGTGGCTGGAGGAGCGCGGAGCGTCCGGCGCCGCCACCCAGCTGCGCCGCGTCGCCCGCCAGCGCGACCAGGCACGGCGGGAGCTGGCCGCCGAACGCGAATCCGTCGCAGGCGGCAACGCGCCGTCGAAACAGCCGCACCACACCCAGCAGGAGAGTGCAGACGCCCGCTGTGCCGCGCCGCGTGACCCGGAAGCCGCCCGCGTCATCGCGATGCTGCGCACGGACCTGGCCCGCTTCCAGGCGCTGGCCGAGCGAGCGGGCTGGGTGCCCGATGCCGGTCCGCGACGGTTGTGGCGCTGGCGCGAAGGCTGGTGGGAGCTGGGCTACCGCCGAAAGAACTCGAAGGACGGCTACCACGACACCGGCTGGTATCTGTGGGGCCCGGACGGCAGCTTCGGCGAGTGGATCGCCACGCACAAGGCGGATGCGATGACCGACGCCGACCGGCTCATCACCAAGCACCTGGCCGCCACGGCGGAGGTGAAGCCGTGAGCCGCCAGCTCGAACTGATCACTGCCCGCGACGCGCACGGCCCGGATCCGGTGCCCGACCTCGCCGCAGCCGATTTGATCATCGTGAGCAGCAGTGCCGTTCTGTATCCAGTAACCGTTGTTGCTGAGGCTCGTTGCCACCCATGTGGCGGAGTTGGAACCGAGCGCCCGGTGTTGGCAGCTTCATAGGTACGTCCCGAGCCGTACGGCGGATGCTGTGGCCGAGTTGCTTGAGGAGGTCCTGCCGGGCCGTAGCAGCTCGCACTGGAGAACGCGGCCCTGTCAGGGCGCGATGCCGACGCCGCCAAGGTCCGGACACTCCCACGGCGGCGCCAGCCCTTGCCCTGACCAGCAATCTGAGAGTCATCTCCAAGGCAACTCCCTCCCCTGTTGCATGTGTTACCTCGCAGCTTGCAAGGGTGTCCCAGGGTGCCTGCCCGATCGACTGAAGATAGGAGATATCCATGGGCGCTTCAGAAGTCATCGCACTTGTCGCAGTCGTACTCAGCCCGGTGTCCGCGTTAACGGGAGTATGGATGTCTGCACGGCTCTCGGAGCGAGGGCGACTTAGCGCGCAGCGAGAGCACGCACGCAAGGAGGCTCTGACCGGGCTGGGAACCTTTGCGGCGCTGGTCGTCGACGCAAACCCCGCCCTCATAGCCACGGGTGAGCTGAGGGAGTACGGCTCGCCGAGCGAGGCCGTCACGGGCCTTTACGAGCGGTGGCTCACAGCCCGAGAGCCGCTCATGCTCCTTTGGGTTTCGCATCCCTCTCCTGAAGTGCGGGACCTTGCGTTCTCTGTCCAGGCTCAGCTTGAGCTGGTCCTTCGGAGGACTGCGAAGGCGTTGGAAAGGCAGGCCGAGCTCCCGGGCGCCTCCTACAACAAGGTGCTGGTCGACATGACAGCACTGGGGCAATCGCTCTCTCCGAGAGCCTTGGGGGCGAGGGAGCCAAGGATGACATCTGGATGAGGCAAGAAAGCACCACACAGATGACCAACACTGGTGTTGCAAACCAGTGTGATCACTGTCCATCCATGACCTGCAGTTTCGCCGAGATGTCAGCGACTGTGAGCCGCATCAGGCTGGCGGAAGAAGTGCAGGCAAAGACAGCCAGGCGGCACTCGATGAGACGGTGCGCCTGGCAGACGAGGCCGGCGTGCGCGACCGGATCGTAGTCCTGCATTGCGACCTGGGCCGCACCCCCCGCGGGCACACCGTGGAGTGGCCCGGAACGCTGGAGCTGGCCCGGACTCAAGCCGAACACTACGGCCTGCCCTTCGAGGTGCGGCGCTCGGCGAAGCGGCAGTCCCTGCTGCACCGGATCCGCGCCCGGGGCCGCTTTCCGAACCTCTTCAACCGCTACTGCACAGCTGAGATGAAGCGGAACGTCTCGCGGAAGTTCATCACCGAGCGCGTCGCCCAGCTCGGCGTGACCGGCCGCCCGGCGCGCGTCGTGATGTGCCTGGGGCTGCGGGCCGCCGAGTCCCGCAACCGGGCCGCGAAGCCGCCGATCGAGCGCGACGGCGCCAGCAGCGGACGCCGCACGATCACCCTGTGGTACCCGGTCCTGCGCTGGAGCACCGAGGACGTCTGGGAGCGCATCCGCGAAAGCGGCGTCCCCTACCACTGGGCGTACCGCGAGGGCATGTCCCGCCTTTCGTGCAGCCTGTGCCCACTGGCCTCAGCCTCCGACCTCACCTGCGCCGCAAAGCTGCGCCCGGAGCTGGCCGAGGAGTACGCGGAGTTGGAACGCGATACGGGCAGCCCCTTCCGCCGCGACCTGCCGATGGCCGAGATCATCGAGCGCGCTGGGAAGGCCGCATGACGGCGCTGCTCCAGAGTGCCCCGGTCACGCTGCCCAGTGTCCAGGGGCAGGGGGAGTGGCAGCCGCGCGTCATCGGCCTGGACCTCTCCTTGACCTCCACGGGCGTCGCGGGCACGGACTGGGCGAAGGCTCTGCGGCCGGGCAGGCGCCGCAGCCACGAGCGGATGGACTGGCTGTGCGGGCACATCCGCGTCGGCGTCGAGGACGCCGACCTGGTCGTGGTCGAGGGCGCTGCCTACGCCCAGGGCGGGCAGGCAGGGCACCACGAACTGGCCGGGCTGTGGTGGCTGGTGACCCAGGCCCTGTGGCGCCACCGCATCCCGTACGCCGTGGCCAACCCGCACCACCGCACGATCTACGCCACCGGCCGCGCCAACCCGGCCCAGGACCACCCGCGCAACCAGCGATCCAGGGTGGCCAAAGGGCTGGTGCGCAGCGTGGCCGTGGAGCGGTACGGCGTCGAGTGCGAGGGACCGGGCCGCTACGACCAGGCCGACGCCACGGTGCTGGCGGCGATGGGGCTCGACTGGCTCGGCTACCCGACGGTGCCGGTGCCGGACACCCACCGTCGGGCCCTGGAGGCGGTCCGGTGGCCAGACCTCATCCCGGCCGCCGCGAATTAGTTCGGTGAACTCGGTGGAGTGCATTCAGCGCACCGGCCTTTCTCGAATGAAAAAGCCTCAAAAATGGCCCGTATTCTATTCAACCTGCGGGGGTATGCCACTAAGACATAAGCAATAGTCCTCGCGGGTTGGGCGGAATGCATGTGAGAACTCCTCCGGGCTGTGTGAGTTCTGCGAGTGGCGCCGCGTAACGCACGATGAAGGCCCCTGCGCCCCGGGCGCACAGCCCGGGGGGCATCCGTGTGCCAACGACTCCGGGGGCGGGTGGTGTGGCGCCCCGCGCCCTGCGAATTGAATTCTGAATTCATCGGAATTCAAAAAAGGTAAACCTTGAATTCGCGGTGATTACTATTAAGATATAAGTAACAAGTTCGGAAATGCCGGACGGAAACGGAGGAGGAAATGAAGCCCTGCCCGTGTGAGTGCAACAAGCCCGGCGGTTTCTGCGGCGGCTGCGGACACGCCGGATGCGGCGGACACCGCCGCTAAGCCCCCAGCAAGCACCAGGTTCACACCCGCGCCCCCGGCCCACCGCCGGGGGCGCACCCGTACGCGCAAGCGTGCCCTCTTGGAGAAAACAGCATGAACTACAGCCAAGGAATTCAGGTCCTCTCCGCACAGATCGGCGTGGACCCCTCTCACGTCGCCCGCGCCCTCCGCGTCGCCTCCCAAACCCACGCAGCGATACGCGTCAGCCACTTCAGCCACCTGACCGACGAGCAGTTCAAGCACCTCATCGGCGGCGACCGGTACGTCGTCGCGATCGTCGCCAACTACGCGATGCGCTTCGCCGGACGTATCGAGGACGCCCAGCTCCCGATGGACGTCTACAAGGCCAGCACCGGAGCCACAGCCCACCGGCGCATCATCCGCAAGGGCGTCGGCACGCTGCCCGAGCACCACAACCACCCCCACGTCCAGCAGGCCATCAGCATCCTCCAAGCCGCCGACCTGCCACCCATCCACACCGACGGCACCCACGAACTGCGCCCCGGTTTCCAAGTGATGCCCAGCGGCGAAGACAAGCTGCCCGGCTGGGTTCTCATCGCACCCGACCCCGACGCCGACGACCGAGGCGGCTTCGCCGGCGGCCGACTCGGCTACCTCGCCGTCATGCGCTGGGCCGGATGGGGCGTCATCACCGAACCCCTCCCCGGCGGCCTGTGGGCCGCCTGCCACCCCGACTACCGGAACACCCCCTTCACCTCCTGACCGCACCCCGCCCCCGGCCCGCCCACCAGCGGGCCGGGGACGGCCGAACCAGAAAGCCCACCTGTGAAGTTCCCGGTAGACGACACCACACTCAGCGCCTGGGCCACCCTCCTCGGTCTCACCAAAGAGCAGTCCAACGAAGTCCTGCGCGAGGTCGAGGATGCGCTGCGCCGCGGCTGCGAGTTCCGCCCGCTGGTCGTGCGCCACCTCACCTTCGAGCAGGTCACCGCATACATGGCCGTCGACGAATTCGCCCTCATGTACCTCACCTTCGGCCTCCACCGCGCAGGCCAAGACGAGCTGGCCGACGAGGTGATGGGCCGCGCCCTGGCCCCCGCCACCACCCCGCGCCGTCCCCTCTGATCCCACCCGCCACAGCACCACCTGCCGCCCCGGCCGCGCACCGCGCACCGGGGCGGCCCCATGCGCGCAGAAAGGAAGCCCTCTTGTCTGACGACGACGCCCCGTTCCTGCCAAGAACCGCCCCCGTCACCGCGCGGCCGGTCCCAGCCTGGGCCAAGAAGAAGCCCCCCAAGTCAAAGGCCGCCGCACGCACCAAGGTCACCGCGCGGAAGTACCTCGCACCGCGCGACCCGCACGAGCACGCCCGCAAGATCGCCGAGAACGTCATCGAAGCCTGGTACCAGAACTACGGCGGTAGCAGCATCGACGTCCCCCTCGGCACCGTCGGCGCGCTCGCGCTGCTGCGCAATCCCCCCGGCCTGGCCGACTGGATACTCAACCTCCAGCCGCACGAACTCCCGCAGCTGTTCAAGGAGATCTACCTCGGCTACTGGATCAAGCAGCCCGACCTGATCAACCGCGCCATACGCCTGCACGACTGGGCCTGGAACCCCGACCCCGACACCCAGCAGCTCCGCGCCGTCCACGCCGTCACCAACCGCGCCATCAACACCGGCCTGCTCGACCTCACCGGCCACGACGACCCCTACTGGCGCTCCGAGTCCGACGTCCTCAGCCCCCTGCTCACCGGCCTGCGGCACAAGAGCGACAAGAAGTGGCGCGGCGAGTACCACACCCCGGCGTGCGTCACCGACCTGATGGCCCAAATGGTCGTGGACAAGGACTTCGCCCAGCCGAACATGGCCATCCGCGAACCCGCCGTCGGCTCCGGCGGCATGCTCCGCTCCGTCGCCCAGCGCCTGCGTGAACTCCAGCTCGACCCGCACGACTACACCTGGTACGGCAACGACGTCGACTCCCTCGCCGCAGCCTGCGCCGCCATCAACACGATCATCTGGGACCTCGGCCCACGCGCCCACATCGGCTGCGCAGACTCCCTCGCCCCGGACGACGACTACGCCAAGACCCGCGCCGAAGCCGCCGAAGCCTTCGAACAGCGCGACCGGTACATGGAGACCGCCAGCACCATCGTCGCCTACCACCGCGCCTTCGCCCTGGTCGACCAGCTCACGCCCAGCAAAGAGAACGCCGCGTGACCGAACCCGACACCTTCGACCGACCCGGCACGACCCCCGCACCACGCCGCCGACGCCCGGCCTTCGCCGGGCCCCGTGACGAGATCGACGTGCCACCCCTGGATCAGATCGCCCCCGACCTCGAACCCCCCTGGCACAAGGAGGACACCGACACCCCCGACCGCACCGCCGCTTACCGCCATCCCGACGGCCACCGCATCGGCCTGCGCGTCCAGCCCCGCGGCCTCGCCATCCAGACCTGGATCACCGCAGGCTCCGACCTGCCGCCGATCCCCGACGGCACCGCCATCGAGCAGGCCGAAGCACAGGCCGCCAACGACGCCCGGCTCCAGCCCGGCCGTACCTGGCACACCATCCTCAACACCCGCACCAGCAAGGCCCTAGCCGCCGACCTCGGCGCGCTCGTCCGCGAACGGCTGCTCCCGGCCCTCACGAACAAGCCACGCAGCGTTCCCACCGCGGACCCGAAGCCCGCGACCACGCAGGACCCAGCCGCCGACACCGAACAGCCCGACACCGCACCGCAGAAGGAAGGAACCCAGAAATGAGCACACCCGACAACACCATCCAGGTCACGAGCCTGCCCAACCTCGCCGAGATCCTGCCGTACCTCCTCGACCACTACCCCGACGACAGCATCGCCCTCCACGCCCCCGGCCCGAACTTCCACGACGGGCCGACCATGACGCGCCCCCTGCCCGAGGACCCCGCCGAGTGGCGGACCACAGCCGAGCTCGCCGCCCGCCAATTCGTGGCCTACGCCCACGACAAGGGGCACAACCCCGACCAGGGCGTCATCATCTACCTGTGCCGCGAACCGCGCCCCGGCCAGACCCCCTGGGACACCGCCGCGCTCCTCGCCCCGCTCACCGACTGGCTCACGACCGCACTCATGGAGCACCGCGCCACCGTTCTCCAAACGATCGGGCTCGTCGCGAACCGGTGGTGGGCGTACGAGTGCCACACCGAAGGCTGCTGCGAGGGTGAACCGCTTCCGTTCCCCGACGACCCCACCAGCGTCACCGCGCAGATGACCCGCCTCAGCCGCACCCCCGGCCCCCGCACCCGCGACATCATCAAGGAATTCCGGGCCACGGCCGACCCCGACTTCCTCAAGGACCTCCACACCGCCGCCCTCCGATACAACACGCGGTGCGCAACCAACGCCGGACGCAACGCAACGCTTTCGACGACGTGCGCCCAGATCCACGCGGCCATGAACCGGTTCCGTGACGGGGCGACCGCACTCAACCGCGCCCTGACCACGCAGCTCATTGTCGGCCTGCAAGACGACACGGCCGTAGAGGCCGGCATGGCCCACGCGGAGGACGACGACCTTCCCCACGCCCGACGTCTGTGGGCCTACCTCGCCCGGCACTGCGCCGAACCGTTCACGCATGAGGCCGTTCCCATCCTGACGCTGTTCGCCTTCGTCGCCTGGCGGCAAAGCGACCTCATCGCGGCCCGGCTCGCCCTGCGCGACGCCATCACCACCGATCCCGACTACGAACTGGCCATCGGCATACACCTCAGCACGATCGACGGCGAAGACCCCCGAGAACACCTCACCGCCGCCCGCGAGGGCCAAGCCCAGCGCACGGCGCACCTCCAGCACGCCGTCCAAGTCGCCAGCGAGTACACCCCCACCGACACCAACGTGGCGCGTTACCGCGAAGCCCTCGACGCAGCCACCGCCGACTACTTCACCCAAGTCCGCACCGACGACGGACAGGCCCTCGCCCGCTACGGCACCGTCGACATCATCGACGGAGCCCTGACCGACTTCCGCAACGGGCGACCCCAACTCATGAACGAGATCGCCGCCCGCATCATCCTCGGCCTGCAAGACCGGGAAACGCGGGACGCCGCGCTCTCCACCGACGAGGAGAGCGACCTCGCCTACGAACGGCAGCTCTGGGGCTACCTCGCCCGCCGCTGCGTACCGCCGCACACCGACAAGGCCCCGCCGCCCCTCACCCTCCTCGGCTGGGTCGCCTGGCGACAGGGCGACACCGTCACCGCCAGCCACGCCTTCACGGACGCCCTCGACATCAACCCCGGCTACACACTCGCCAAGTTGCTGCTCGACGGCATCCGCACCGAGTGCGATCCAGCCCCGTTCCTCGCGACGTTCCGCGACGAGGCAGCGCGATTCACTGCGAGCCGACCGGATCTCGACACCCTCTGACCACCACGGTGGCCCCGGCAGACTCGCCGGGGCCACCCCAGCCCGGAGACCACCCCATGACCACCCCTTCTGACGAACCCCGCGGCGCCGTCGCCCGCCACACCGCCTACCTGCCCCAGTTCTGGGACAAGACCAAGGACTCCCGCCCTATCTGGCGCATCAGCTGGGGGCACCCTGGCTTCACCCACCGCACCCCGCCCGAGCCAACGACCGACCACCGGCCCACCGTGATCAAGCGCCGATGGGATCAGCCTGCCCCCGGCCACTCCGACGAGACGTGGCCGTACCTCCACCGCGGTGCCTGCCTCGCCTGCACCTGGGAAGGACCCGACCGGCGACGGGAGAAAGAGGCCGTCGAAGACGCCCACGACCACACCCACCCCCAATGGCGCACCCTGCCGCCGCTCCCCGAACGCCGAGCCCGGCACTGGCTCACCCACGCCACGCGCCTCTACCCCGCGAACTGGTTCGACAACGGAGGACCGATCCGCACCATCCGAACGGGCATCGAGAAGCGGCACCTGCCAGGAGCGGCGCCAGGAGGCGGCTACGACCTCGCGGTAGTGCCACAGAAACGGGAGCGCCGTGCGGCGATCGTCGAGACCCTGCCGCTGGATGGCGAACAGCGGGAGGCGGCCTGATCCACCCCGTTCGGGGCGGCTACGCGCTACGCTGCAACGACACGGCTGACCTGCGAAAAGGCCGTACGGCTCCTCCCTCGGGCGAAGAGGGCGGGGCCCTTTTCATCGGTAAGGCACTCCGCTGCTCGCGACTTCGGAGGAGAAGTCCGCACATGGCGGTGACCTGCGCCATCACACTCCGGGGTTCTCCCGTTGCTCATCGCGTGTCCCGCTGGACGGCCACTCAGTGGCCCCGGGTGGCCCCCAAGTGGCCCCAGTGGCCCGGAAGTGGCCGGAAGGGCGGGGAAAGATCAGGAAAGGGCAGGGCTGGCCCGTACAGAGAAGGGGGCTCTGACCTGCGGAAACGGGAAGGTTGAGGCAAGATCGGGAAGGACGCGGACGATCATGAAAGGACTCATAATCCGTCGGTCGTGGGTTCGAGTCCCACCCGCCCCACCCCGGAACCCCCCTGCAGAAACGTTCTGACCTGTGGGAATGTAACGGATGACGCCGCCGCATGTGCTGTGGCGGCGCCTCCAAAGCCCTCAAACCAAGATCCAGGGGCCCTACAGGGGCCCGGAGGGCGTCGGTCGGGTCCCCGGCGGCCCGGAGCACGCGACCCAGGCGGCTGCGGCCCATGCGCCACGGGCTGACCCTGGTGCGGCTCGTTCCGTCCCGATGAAGACCAGTTCCTGGCCGCGACCGGCGTCCGCAGTGGTGTCACGCGCCCCGGAGGGCTCGAACCGCGCCACCGCGCCCTGAGGATGACCGCTCGCCTCCGCGCCTTCCCTGTAGATGTGCTTGATGAGGGCCAGCTGCTGGACAACAGCCGACGTGAGTGATGGTGCCACTGCACATCCCGGTGAACTGAGGTGCTTGACATTGTGATTGGAGCAGGAGGCCGCGGCACCTGATAAAGGTGCCGCTGTGCCGGATCGGGGTTCGCCGGGCGGGCGGCTGCTACCAACTGTTCGCAAGTCCACCCCAAGGATCCAGTGCCCCGCGCTGCACCTGGTACGCCCAGCCCTTCGGTACGGGGCTCCCCTCCTCCGCCCGTAGAGGGCCCCGTCCGCGACGGGGCTGCGGCCCCGGTCACGGCCCGGCTCGTGAAATCCAGCCTTTCCGGCTCGTCGTGGCGGATGATCGACCAGGCCGTCTGGTGTGGTGACGGCGCGGCCGTATACGAGATCGGGAGGTTGCGGTGGCAGAGCATCCATTGATCGGGTATCTCGTCTGGGCGGTTCTGTTCGGCGCCCTCTTCGCCTGGGAGGGCATCGGTCTCCTCCGAGCCGATGACGGGTTTCCCACGCTCAGTGACGCCGTCGGTGCGGTCGTGCGCTATCCGTTGGGGCGGTGGGCGCTCTTTGCGCTGTGGTTGTGGTTCGGCTGGCACACCTTCGTGCGCGGCTGGCACTTCCTGCTCCAAGATGCGTCGTGACAGCTCATCAGGAGATTGGAAGGCCCCGGCCGTGCTCTCCGTCTCGCTGAATGTTGCACTCATGCTGATCGGCTACCTGCTGGTCATGGGATATCTCGCCCTCGGCCTGCGCATCCTGCGCCGCCGACCGGTGGGGGCGTGGCAGCCGTCCCGACGGCTCAGCCCGGTGGCTATGAGGCGGGGCTGGCCTGGTCTGATCCGACAGGTGGGCGGGAGCGCGGTCGGTGGATACGTGCTGCTGATGGCTGTGGTCGTGGGCTACTACCAGGGTGTGGCACGTGTGGGTGGCCGGTTTCTGGCGAGCGCGTTCACGGGTGCCGCCACGCTGGTGGGGATCACCCTCCCGGTGTTCCTGATCGCGTCATGGCTGGCCGTGCGACGACGGCGGGCGGCAGGAGCGTCGGGCGGGTGATCAGCGGTGGGTGTGGAGTAGGCCTGATTCGGGACGTGTCCATGTGGACGGCTTCCGCCGCGAAGGCCCTACGTTTCGCGGGGTTTTTCCGCGATCAGCAGGGTGTAGCCGAGGGTGCCGTCGGCGACGGCGGTCTGGGCGGCGTGGAGGACGGACGGGGCCGCGTCCAGGGCGGGCATCGGCGGTGCAGGCGATCCGGGCGGAGAGGGTGGTCAGTTCCGGTGGCAGCCGGTCGGGGGTGGCGGTGACGTCGGTGATGCCGAGGCGGCCGCCCGGACGCAGGACGCGGGCGAGTTCGGAAGCGGCCTTCTCCTTCTCCTTGTTGAGGAAGGTGCACAGGGCGCATTCGCAGACCGCGGCGTCGAAGGCGGCGTCCGGGAAGGGCAGGTGCTCGGCGTCTCCGGTGGTGAAGACGTCCGGTCGGCGAGGCCGGTGGCGTCGGCGGTGCGGCACTACTGGTGGGTGGCCCTGCGTTCGGCTTCCGTCTTGACCGAGACGAGCGAGGCCGCGACGGTCGCCTCCCACCGGGCGGCCACCTTCGCACCCCACCAGGTTCCGGCCCGCCACAGATCGGTGGCCAGCTCGCCCTCGTAGACCAGGTGGGTGCCCGCCGCCTGCTCAGTCAGGACGAAGGCTTCGACCACGTGTGGGACCGGGCCGCGCACCAGGCGGAAGTCGACGCGCTCGGGCCGGGTGAAGCGGACCGTCTCCACGGTTACGGCCTTGAACCGGCCGCTTCCCAGCGGCGTGTAATGGGCGGCCAGCACCATGTCGCTGCCGCGCTCAAGGACCTGGACTTTCTCCCGGATGGCTTGTGTCGCCCGCCCCAGATACGGCTGGGCGATCACATCGAACACGAGGTGCCGCGGCGCGGCGATATCGAGCATCTGCGGGCCGAGCGGCCGAAAGCGCCGGCCCAGCCCCACATCGAGTGCCAGCGCCCCGCTGACCAGCCCGGCGTACCCGCCGGCCACGACGGCCGCGGCCCCCGCTGTCCAGGCGGCGGCTCGGGCCAGGTGGCGGGTCACAGCGTCGTCTCCGGCTCGCCCTCGACCGCGATCCCCCGCCAGAACGCGACATGGTTTTTGATCCGGCGGGCCAACGGGCTCGGATGCGGGTAACAGAAGCACAGCGACCACTTCGGGCTCGCCGTGAAGTACTGGCGGCGCAGTGCGCCGGGCGGGAAATAGTGGTTGCCCTCGACGATCACCGTACGGCCCGCTTCCGCGATCATCGTGCCGTTCCATACAGCCCGCAGCATGGCCTTGCTCCTCGTCGCACATGGGATGGAGATCTTCCTCGCTGCCACGCTATGCATGACCCCGCCCCGGTTCGGTGACCGCGCTCACGGTTCTTGGCGCAGGAGGGGATCTACCGTGGCCCCTACGAGGCCACCCCGCAGCGCCGAGAGGAATGATCATGGATCTCGTGGTGCTCGCGGCGACTGCCCGAACGTCGCCACGATGCTTGAGCGCCTGGAGCAGGTGCTGCCCGATGACACCGGCCCGGCAGAGGTGCTCGTGATCACCAACGAGGCTGAGGCGGCCCGGTACGGCATGCACGGATCCCCGACCCTGCTGATCAACGGCACCGATCCCTTCGCCACGCCAGACACCGCCGTCAGCGTCTCGTGCCGGATCTACCGCGCCGCCGACGGCCGCACCACCGGTGCCCCCAGCGTTGAACAGGTCGCAGACGCCCTGACGCGGGCACCCCAGGCCGAGCACTGAAGACGCCTGCCGGAGCAGCGGTTACCGTCGTCACCGTCATCGCGGCCGGAAGCTAAGGACTGGGCGGATCATCACCGGAGCCACAGCCGGATGGCAGCGAGAGTGACCGTGCCGCGCCGGATCTGCCGTCGCCGCAGGTAGTGGCGGTTTCGGCGTGAGCTGTACGCCTGGTCGCCGCACAGGTGGTCCGGACGGTCCGCGGGCGCCCGCCGGCGGGGCGTGGGACGCGGATGCTGTCCAGGACTGGAATTAACTGCGGGGCGTCACCCCACTGTCCGGGCGTGAGCAGGATGGCCAGTGGGCGGCAGCCGCCGTCGCTCGCCAGGTGAATCTTCGTTGTCAGCCCGCCGCGTGACCGGCCGACCGCCTCGTCGGGACGATGACGGTCAGGGCGACGGCGTCGTCCCTGTATCCGGGCCGGCCAGTGGAGGGCCCCTGCGGCATGCTGGTGGGCACGGCACACCGTCGAGTCCACACTCACGACACTCCAGTCGACCCGGCCCTCCGCGTCGGCGAGGACGGGGTGGGCCTTGGGCTGCCCTAGGCCCCCGCGGGGCCGGTGGGGGCGTGCAGCTCGAACCACACGATCTTGCCCACGGGCGTCCGGTCACTGCCCCAGCGGCGGGACAGCACATCGAGCAGTTGCATTCCCCTGCCCCGTTCGTCCTCCTCGCCGGCCCGGCACACGGAGGGCGGGTCGGGTTCGGTGTCCTCGACCTCGCAGCGCAGCACGCCATGCCGCGGGAAGCGCGCGAGGGTGAGCCGGATCGGTCCCCACGCGTGGCGGAGCGCGTTGGTGACCAGTTCGCTGACCAGCAGCTCGGTGTCGTCGATGTGCTTGTGGAGCGCCCAGTCGGCCAGCTGGGCACGGGTCAGACGCCGGGCCTGGGGCACCGAGGACGCATCGGGGGACAGCAGCCAGCAGGCCCTGACCGCGGCGTCGTGCTCCCGAGCGGGGGGCTCGGGCCGCGGCCGCGGCCGCGGGACGCGCGAGGGCGCGGGGACCGTGGCCAGCAGCTCGACGGGGCCCTCGCAGACCGTCACGCGACGGCAGGGGAGACCCCACCCGTACCCGGCGTGGCAGACCAGGAGATGGGTCGTGCCATGACCGGGCGCGTCATGGGGTGGGCACGGTGACTGATGGAGGCACATGGAGGAACCTTCGATCGTCTGCCGCCGCGGCGGAGGTGATGTCGAGGCTGCCAGCGTGTGCCGGTGGAGGGGCACGGCGTGAGGGGAGGTTCCCCCGCACGGGTACCTGATTCCGTATACGGGGGAGGTACGCATCGCCGTGTCCCGCGCGGTCTCCGCGTGTCAGCCCCGGTCTGCCGGGCCCGCGGGGTGACCTACCCGCCGTTCGCCCCCAGGTGCTCGGGGGCCCATGCGGCGATCTGGGTGCGCGAGTGGAACCCGAGCTTGGCGAGGATGTGCTCGACGTGGCCCTCGGCGGTGCGCTGGGCGATGACGAGCCGGGCGGCGATCTCCCGGTTGCTCAGCCCCTGGGAGATCAGCACGGCGATCTCGCGTTCCCGAGGGGTCAGCGCCGTCGGGTCCATCGCCGATTCCGCGGCGGCGGTCGGCCGCTCGCCGAGCGCGAGGGCGACGGCATCGTCGGGCCGCAGCGTCTCACTGCGGCTCATCGCCGCCTGGAACCGCTTGTCCCCGATAGCCGCTCGTGCCTGCGCCTCGCACCGCTCGTGCGCCCCGACGAAGTGCCCGTATCTGGCGGGAGAGGCTCCCACCACCCGCCAGAAGACCCGGGCTGCACCGAGCAGGTCCGCGGCTTGCGCGTGGAGGTCCTGGGCGCCCGCGGTCCAGGCGAGCGCCTCGATACACAGGGCGATGCCCAGCCGGTCGTGGAAGGCGTACCGGAGCCGCGCGCTCTCCCGGAACAGATCGGTCGCCCGGGACAGGTTCCCCTGCCGCAGCATCTCGAGTCCGAGAACCCAGAGCGCGTACGAGGTGGACCAGCTCAGCCCCCGTTCCTGGCAGAACGCGAGGAGCTCCTCACCCAGTTCGGCGGAGCGCGGATCGCCCTGCCACGAGGTGGCCTGGGCCAGCATGTACATGCCCACGACCCAGCCGCTCTCGTTGCCCAGGGCCCGGTGGCGCTCCAGAGCCTCCGAGAACAGCTCGACGGCCCGCGGGATGTCGCCCTGGAACATTGCCGCCTGCCCGGACCACTGGGTCGCCCAAGCGAGGGCCGTTTCATCGCCCAGCTCCAGCGCCAGCCGGCGGCAGTCGGCCAGCAGCGGAAGCGCCTCCTGCACGTGTCCTTGCTGGATGGCGTACCAGGCGCCCGCCCACAGCGCTTTCGCCCTGACCGGGGTGGGCTCCGGATCGCGCGCGAGCGCCTGGCCGAGCCAGTGGCGGGCCTCGGTGAAGGCGCCCGAAGCGAGCCAGTACGGCCACAGCGCGGAACCGATGGCGAGCGCCGGTCGCGCCCCGCCCGGGTCGGTGAGGGAGAACTCCAGCGCCGCCCGCAGGTTGGAGTGCTCCTTGGCGAGGCGGGACAGCCACTCCACCTGACGGGGGTGGTTCCAGGCGGCCTCGGTCTCCTCGGCGAGGTGCAGAAACCAGTCCCGGTGCCGTCGGCGCAGCGCGACCTCCTGGCCGGACGCGGCGAGCAGCTCCCGGCCGTAGTGGCGGATGGTCTCCAGCAGCTGGTACCGCGCCGGTCCACCGTCCTGCATACGCCTGATGATCGACTTGTCGACCAGGCCGGAGATCAGCTCGAGCATCTCCGCACGGTCGATGCCGCCGCCGGCGCACACCTCCTCGGCCGCCTCCAGATCCAGGCCTCCGGAGAAGACCGCCAGCCTGGCCCAGAGCAGCCTCTCCTTGGGGGAGCAGAGTTCGTAGCTCCAGTCGATCGCCGCCCGCAGGGTGCGCTGGCGTGGCGGTACTGCCCGCCATCCGCCCGCGAGCAGACGCAGCTGGTCGTCCAGGCGCTCCAGGATCTGCTCGAGGGCCAGGCAGCGCAGCCACATCGCCGCCAGCTCGATCGCCAGGGGAATCCCGTCGAGCCTGTGGCAGAGCCGGCTTACGGTCTGAGCGTTCTGCTCACTCAGAGTGAAGTCTGGGCGCACGGCGCCGGCGCGTTCCAGAAAGAGCGTCACGGCGTCGTACTGCGCCAGCGACCCGGGCAGCACCCGCGCCTCGGGGTCGGGTACTGGCAGCGGCGGCACCTCCAGGATGGATTCGCCCCGCACCGCCAGCGGCTGGCGGCTGGTGGCGAGGATCCGCAACCCGGGGGCGGCCTGCAGCAGCCGCTCGGCCAGGTTCGCGCACGTGTCCAGCAGGTGCTCGCAGTTGTCCAGCACCAGCAGCAGCTGCCGGTCGGCGAGGAAGTCGCAGAGGGCCTCGACGGCCGGGCGGGACTGCTGGATGATCCCCAGCTCATCACTCACCGTGTTGGCCAGCAGCCGCTCGTCCGTGAGGGCCGCCAGCTCGACCAGCCACACCCCGTCGGGGAAGGCCCGATCCACCTCGGCGGCGATCTTCAGCCCGAGCCGCGTCTTGCCCACCCCGCCGACACCGGTGAGGGTCAGCAGGCGGGTGTTGGACAGCAGCCGCTTGGCCTCCGCGAGTTCCCGGCGGCGGCCGACGAAGCTGGTCGCATCGGCTGGCAGGGTGTTGCCATGCCGCCGCGGCGCCACGAAAGTCATAGTGATTTGACTCTAAATATCAGGCCGTAAAGCCACAACCCGCTGGCGCCGCCCCACCGCCCCCCAGCCCCCACGGATGGCCGTCGCACGGCTATAAAAGAGCGTTTTGTCCCGGCGGAAGTGTTTGGTTCGAGGTTCAGGTGTCGCGCCAGTTCGGGGTGGATTCTCGGGTGAGTCGTCGGCTTATGAGG
>NZ_JBEXKU010000102.1:0-22433 GCF_040609575.1 Streptomyces sp. NPDC004647
TACATCCAACCTGCTTTGTGTCGCGGCATGACTGTCGTGGGGCCCCCCGTGTGGGGGCCCCCCCCGCCCCCGGGCGCGCCCCTTGCGTACGTAAAGCCCCGGCGCCGCCCGCGCGTAGCGGCCGCGTGGGGCTCCGGCCCCGGCCCACGCGTAGCGGCCGCGTAGAGCTCCGGCCCCGGCCCACGCCGAGGGCTCGGCTCAGTCCATCAGAGGCTCGGCTCAGTCCATCAGACAGGACGCGCCGAGCAGCACCTTGAGGTCGCCGAAGAGCGCCGGGCCGGCCGTGACATGGTGCCGGTCGAGCCGCAGCACGGTGGTCTTCCGGGTGCCTTGGAGCCGGATCCGCACCTCCGTGGAGCCGCGGTGGTGACCGAGCACCTCGCCGAGCTTCTCCACCAGCGGCGGGGTGACCTTCGCCGCCGGAATGGTGATCGTCACCGGGGCGTTGGCGGAGGCTTCCGACACATCGGGGACCATCAGCTCCATCGCGACGAGCCGGGGCACGTCCTCCCGCTTGTCCAGGCGGCCCTTGACGAAGACGACCGCGTCCGCGACGAGCTGGGCGGACACCAGCTGGTACGTGGCCGGGAAGAACATGCAGTCGATGGAACCGGCCAGGTCCTCGACGGTGGCGATGGCCCAGGCGTTGCCCTGCTTGGTCATCTTCCGCTGCAGGCCGGAGATGATGCCGCCGATGGTGACGGTCGCGCCGTCGGAGTGCTCGCCACCGGTCAGCTGGGAAATCGCGGCGTCGGCCTTGTCGTTCAGGACGTGCTCGATGCCGAACAGCGGGTGGTCGGAGACATAGAGGCCGAGCATCTCGCGCTCCTGCGCCAGCAGATAGGCCTTGTCCCACTCGATGCCGGAGAACTCGACGTCGAGCCCGAAGCCGGGCGTGTCGTCACCGGCGTCGTCGTTGTTCATTCCGCCGAAGAGATCGAACTGACCCTCGGCCTCCTTGCGCTTGACCTGAACCACATTGTCGATCATCGGTTCGTAGTGCGCCGCGAGTCCCTTGCGGGTGTGGCCCATCTCGTCGAAGGCGCCCGCCTTGATCAGCGATTCGACGGTCCGCTTATTGCAGGCGATCGCCTCGACCTTGTCGAGGAAGTCGGGGAAGGAGCTGTACTTCCCTTTCGACTTTCGGCTGTGGATGATCGAATCCACTACGTTCTGCCCCACGTTCCGAACCGCGGTGAGACCAAAGAGGATCACATTGTCGCCCTGGGCGGTGAAGTTCGCCTCGGACTCGTTCACGTTCGGCGGGAGCACCTTGATGCCCATGCGGCGGCACTCGTTGAGGTAGACCGCCGATTTGTCCTTGTCGTCGCACACCGAGGTCAGCAGCGCCGCCATGTACTCGGCCGGGTAGTTGGCCTTGAGGTACGCGGTCCAGTAGGTGACCAGACCGTACGCGGAGGAGTGCGCCTTGTTGAAGGCGTATCCGGCGAACGGGACCAGCACATCCCACACCGCCTGGATCGCCTCGTCGGAGAAGCCCCGGTCGCGGCAGCCCTGCCGGAAGGGGACGAACTCCTTGTCGAGGACTTCCTGCTTCTTCTTGCCCATCGCGCGGCGCAGCAGATCGGCCTGTCCCAGCGAGTAGCCCGCGAGCACCTGGGCGGCCTTCTGCACCTGCTCCTGGTACACGATGAGGCCGTGGGTGATGTCGAGGACCTCCTTCAGGGGTTCCTCGAGCTCCGGGTGGATCGGCGTGATCTCCTGCTGCCCGTTCTTCCGCAGCGCGTAGTTGATGTGCGAGTTCATGCCCATCGGGCCCGGCCGGTAGAGGGCCGAGACGGCGGAGATGTCCTCGAAGTTGTCGGGCTTCATCATGCGCAGCAGGGAGCGCATGGGGCCGCCGTCGAACTGGAAGACGCCGAGGGTGTCACCGCGGCACAGCAGCTCGTAGGTCTTGGGGTCGTCCAGCGGCAGGCTGAGCAACTCCAGGTCGACGCCCTTGTTGGCCTTCACCATCTTGACGGCGTCGTCCATGATCGTCAGGTTGCGCAGGCCCAGGAAGTCCATCTTGAGCAGGCCGAGCGACTCGCAGGTCGGGTAGTCCCACTGCGTGATGGTGACGCCGTCGGAGTGCCTGACCCAGACCGGGATGTGGTCGGTGATCGTCTCGCTGGACATGATGACGCCCGCGGCGTGCACGCCCATCTGCCGGACCAGGCCCTCGACACCGCGCGCGGTGTCGATGACCTTCTTCACGTCCGGCTCGCATCCGTACATCCCGCGGACCTCGCCCGCCTCGCCGTAGCGCGGGTGCGAGGGATCGGTGATCCCGGAGAGCGGGATGCCCTTGCCGAGGGCGTCGGCGGGCATCGCCTTGGTGATCCGGTCGCCCATGGCGTACGGGTAACCCAGCACCCGGGCCGAGTCCTTGATCGCGTTCTTGGCCTTGATGGTGCCGTAGGTGCCGATCATGGCGACCTTGTCGGCACCGTATTTCTCGGTGACGTACCTGATCACCTCGGCGCGCCTGCGCTCGTCGAAGTCGATGTCGACATCGGGCATGGAGACGCGCTCGGGGTTGAGGAACCGCTCGAAGATCAGCCCGTGCTGGATCGGGTCGAGGTCGGTGATGCCCATCGCGTACGAGACGATCGAACCGGCCGCGGAGCCACGGCCCGGGCCGACCGCGATGCCGTTGTTCTTCGCCCACATGATGAAGTCCGCGACGACCAGGAAGTACCCCGGGAACCCCATCTGGATGATGATGTCCATCTCGTACTCGGCCCGCTTCTGCCGGTCCTCGGGGACGCCGCCGGGGTAGCGGCGGGCCATGCCGCGCCTGACCTCCTCCTGGAACCAGCTGACCTCGGTGTAGCCCTCGGGCACGTCGAACCGCGGCATCAGGTCGCGCTTGGCGAACCAGCCGGAGGTGTCGATCTGCCGGGCGACGAGAAGGGTGTTGGCGCAGCCCTCCTGCCAGGCGTCGGAGGAGTCGATGGCGTACATCTCGTCCGTCGACTTCAGGTAGTAGCCGGTGCCGTCGAAGCGGAATCGGTCGGGGTCGGAGAGGTTCTTGCCGGTCTGGATGCACAGCAGCGCGTCGTGGGCGCTCGACTCGTGCACATACGTGTAGTGCGAGTCATTGGTGACGAGCGGTGGGATGCCCAGCTTCCTGCCGATCTCCAGCAGGCCGTCCCTGACCCGGCGCTCGATCTCGATGCCGTGGTCCATCAGCTCCAGGAAGTACCGCTCCTTGCCGAAGATCTCCTGGAATTCCGCGGCCGCCCGGAGCGCCTCGTCGAACTGGCCGAGCCGCAGCCTGGTCTGCACCTCACCGGAGGGGCAGCCGGTGGAGGCGATCAGACCTGAAGAGTGCGCGGCGATGACCTCCTTGTCCATCCGCGGCCACTTGGTCAGCCAGCCCTCCTTGTACGCGTCCGAGGAGAGCCGGAAGAGGTTGTGCAGCCCGGTCCTGTTGCCCGCCCAGATCGTTTTGTGGGTGTAACCACCTGAACCGGACACGTCGTCGCGCTCCTGGTGCGGCTGGCCCCACTGGATGCGCCGCTTGTTCCGCCGCGCCTCGGGCGCGACATACGCCTCGATCCCGATGATCGGTGTGATCCCGGCGCCGGTCGCCTGCTGGAAGAAGTCGTACGCCCCGTGAAGGTTGCCGTGGTCCGTCATGGCGATGTGCGACATGCCCATCCCCTGACAGGCCCTGAAGATGTCCTTCAGCCGCGCCGCACCGTCCAGCAGTGAGTACTGGGTGTGGACATGCAGGTGCGTGAACGGCGGCCTGGCCACGGCGGGGGACCTCCAGAGAACGGTCGACGACGGGTGTTGCAGGTCGGGCGACGGCGCTCCGCATCCACGGTGTTCCGCTGGACCGGAGTCCGGACGGGCGATGTGAATTCTACGGCTGTGGACTGACAACCGACGGGCACCTATGGGTGGCCTCACGCGTTACCGCAAGGGATCGTGTCCTCGCCGCGCAGACTCGGCGGCGAGGGAAACCCGTCCGTTCCGTCCAGCACCAGGAGGCCCACCGCGATGTCGTCCCAGCAGGCCCCGGCCGCCCAGGCCGAGCAGCGCGGCGAGCACATTCTCGCCGTCTTCGACACCGCCTTCGGCCAGTTGCTGGCCGCCGATCCGGCCGCCTTCCGGGTCAAGTTCCGGAAGATGGCGGCCTCGGCCTTCGCCTTCTACCGCGGCACGGCCTGCCTGTTCTACTCCGATGTCGCGGAGGAGGGGGACGGCGGCCCGTACCTGGACGACCGTACGTCCCGGGTGTGGATCCACGGCGATCTGCACGCCGAGAACTTCGGCACGTACATGGACGCCAACGGCCGGCTGATCTTCAACGTCAATGACTTCGACGAGGCGTACGTGGGCCCCTTCACCTGGGACCTCAAGCGCTTCGCCGCCTCGGTCGCCCTGATCGGCTACACCAAGGCGCTCAGCGACGAGGTGATCACCGCACTGGTGCGGACGTACGCCACCGCCTACCGCGAGCGCATCCACGGGCTGGCCGCCGGCGCCAAGGACGACGAGGTGCCGCCCTTCACCCTGGACACCGCCGGCGGCCCACTGCTCGACGCGCTGCGCGACGCCCGCTCCCTCACCCGCTTCGGGCTGCTCGACTCGATGACCGAGATCCGTGACTTCGAGCGCCGCTTCGCACCGGGCGGCGGCGCGATCGAGCTGGACGCGGCGACCCGCTACAAGGTGCTGGCGGCCTTCGACGGCTATCTGGAGACGCTGCCGGAGTCCAGCCTGACCCGGCCCGACTCCTACCGGGTCAAGGACGTCGTCGGCCGCCGCGGCATCGGGATCGGCAGCGCGGGCCTGCCCTCGTACAACATCCTGTTGGAGGGCAACAGCGACGCCCTCGAGAACGATGTCGTGATCTATGTGAAGCAGGCGCAGACCCCGGCGGTCTCCCGGCACATCACCGACAGGCGGGTCCGCTCGTACTTCCAGCACGAGGGGCACCGCACGGTCATCTCGCAGCGGGCGCTCCAGGACCACGCCGACCCGTGGCTGGGCTGGACCGAGCTGGACGGCTCCGGCCAGCTCGTCGCGGAGGTCTCGCCCTACGCCGTGGATCTCGACTGGTCCGACATCGACGACCCGGACGAGATCTCCGAGGTCATCGCGGACCTGGGCCGGGCCACCGCCACCATGCACGCGGCGGCGGACGACGAGAGCGGCCACTCGCTGGTCCCGTTCTCCACGGAGCGGGCGATCGACGCGGCCATCGCGGCCGACGAGGACGGCTTCGCGGACCTGCTGGTGGACTTCGCGCACTCCTACGGTGCGCAGGCGCGGTCCGACCACCAGACGTTCGTCGACCTGTTCCGTAACGGGCGCATCCCCGGGGTGTGAGCGGGAGGGCCCGCTCCCGGGCACTCGGGCACTCGGAGCGTGCCCTTTTAAGCACCTCTTACCTGCGCTCATGGCACACTCTCCGGCGATGGACATATCAGGGATACCTCTGCGGGCACTGCGTGCGGCGCTGTTCACAGCGCTGTGCGTGACGCTGTCCGCTGCCTCCCATGTCCTGCTGTCGGGCGTCCCGCTGCCGGTCACCACGGTCGCCGCACTCACCGGCTGCGTGTTCGTGATCGCGTACGCGCTGGCGGGGCGGGAGCGCGGCTTCGGCGCCATCGCAGGACTGCTCGTACCGCTCGAGCTCGCCGCGGACACCGTGTTCACCACCGGCCAGCACGCCTGTTACGGACGGGCCGGGGGCCCGGTCGCGGGTCCGTTGAAGTCGGTGGGGGTGGATCTGCTGTGCAGCGGCGGCGACTTCGGTACGCCGCTCGCCCGGATGGCAAGCCGTGACAGCGCCGCCGACCTGCCGCAGATGGCCGGTGCCCCGGCCGCCCCCTGGCTGCTGCTGGCCGCCCATGTCGCGGTCGGCCTCGCCGCCGCGGCCTGGCTGCGCCGCGGTGAGACGGCGCTCGTCAGGCTGCTGCGCGCGGTCGCCGGGTCCGCCTTCCGGCCCCTGCTGGTCGCGGTGGCCTCGATCACCACCGGCGCCGAGCCCCCGGGGCGCCCGTGCCGACCGGTACGCCGGGTGCGCACGGCCCGTATGCACCCGATGCTCGCCCACTCCGTGGCACGGCGCGGACCGCCGTGCTCAGCAGCACTCTGAGATCCGACCCTCTCAAAGCACTCTGAGCACAGCAGCCCCATCTACACACCACGGAGCAGGAACACCATGAGCAACCGCAACAGCCAGGCGAACAAGCAGGCGGCACGCGAGCGCATGCGGGAGGAGCGTGCTCGCCAGGCGAAGAAGGACAAGATCCGCAAGCAGCTGCTCGTCGCCGTCTCGATCGTCGGAGTTCTCGCGATAGCCGGCGGCGTGGGCGTGGCCGTCACCCAGTTGGGCAAGGAGAACAACCCCGACAAGGAGTGGAAGACCGCCGCCAAGAAGAAGCCGTTCGCCAAGCCGGCCAATAGCTCGGGCGCCAAGGGCACCACCGTCGTCATCGGCAAGAAGGACGCCAAGAACACCCTCGAGGTGTTCGAGGACCTGCGCTGCCCGGTCTGCGCGACCTTCGAGCAGAACACCGGCGAGATGGTCACCAAGGACATGAAGGCCGGCAAGTACAAACTGCAGTTCACCATGGGCGCGTTCCTCGACGAGGCCGATCAGATCCGGGGAGCGGGCTCGAAGAACGCCCTCAGCGCGCTGGGCGCCGCGCTGAATGTCAGCCCCGACGCCTTTCTCGAATACAAGACGGCCCTCTACTCCCTGAAGAACCACCCGGACGAGCGGGAGGACGAGTTCGCCAAGGACGCGAAGCTTCTCGAGGTGGCTCAGGAGGTCAAGGAGCTGAAGGGCAACAAGGCCTTCGAGAAGGCGGTGGAGAAGGGCACCTACGACCGGTGGGCGCTGGCGATGAAGGACCGCTTCAAGGCGACGGAGGACGTGACCGGCACTCCGGCCTTCAAGCTCAACGGGACGGTGATGGTCGTCGAGGGCGCGCAGGAAGGTACCCCCATCACCACGCCGGAGCAGTTCACCGCGGCCTACGACAAGGCGCTGAACGCAAAGAAGTAGTGCCATCCGGCCGACGGGCGGGCGAACTTCCTGAATTCGCCCGCCCGTTCGGCATACCAGTCAGTAATCTGATCGGCCGTGACCGATCTTCTCCCAGACACCACCACTCGCCGCACGGTCGTCAAGGCCGCTGCCGCCTCCGCCGCTCTCATCCCGCTCGCCACCGCGCCCCGCGCCGTGGCGGCCGAGGCGGCCCCCGCCTACCTGCACGGTGTCGCCTCCGGCGACCCGCTGCCCGACGGCGTGCTCCTGTGGACCCGTATCACGCCCACCGCCGAGGCCATACCCGGCTCCGGCAAGGGCCCCTCCGTCAAGGTCGGCTGGCAGATCGCCGAGGACAAGTCGTTCGGCAGGGTCGTCGCCGACGGCTCCACGACTGCCGAGGCCGCCTCCGATCACACGGTGAAGGCCGATGTGCGCGGACTGCGCCCGGCCACCGACTACTTCTTCCGCTTCACCGTCGACGGCGTGCAGTCGCCCGTCGGGCACACGCGCACCGCCCCGGCGCACGACGACGCCGCGCACGCCGTCCGGTTCGGTGTGGTCTCCTGCGCCAACTGGGAGTCCGGCTGGTTCTCCTCGTACCGCCACCTCGCCGCCCGCACCGACCTCGACGCCGTCCTGCACCTCGGCGACTACATCTACGAGTACCGGAGCGGCGAGTACCCGGCGCAGAGGTACGTCGTACGCCCCCACGCTCCGCAGCACGAGATCACCACTCTCGCCGACTACCGCACCCGGCACGGCAATTACAAGACCGACGCCGATCTCCAGGCGCTGCACGCCACGCACCCGGTCGTCGCGATCTGGGACGACCACGAGTTCGCCAACGACGCCTGGTCCGGTGGGGCGCAGAACCACACACCGGGCGCCGAGGGCGAGTGGGCGCAGCGCATGGCGGCGGCCAAGCAGGCCTACTTCGAGTGGATGCCGGTACGGACCTCGACCGCCGGCACCACCTACCGTCGGCTGCGGTTCGGCAAGCTCGCCGATCTCCATCTGCTCGACCTCCGCACCTTCCGCTCGCAGCAGTCGACGGTCGGCAACGGCGGCGTGGACGACCCGGACCGTACGATCACCGGGCGCGCGCAACTGGACTGGCTGAAGGCGGGCCTGGCGTCCTCCGACGCGTCCTGGAAGCTCGTCGGCACCTCGGTGATGATCTCCCCGGTCGCCTTCGGCTCCGTACCGGCCCACCTTCTGGGGCCGATCGCCGAGCTGCTGGGGCTGCCCAAGGAGGGGCTGGCGGTCAATGTCGACCAGTGGGACGGCTACACCGACGACCGGCGCGAACTGATCGCCCATCTGCGCGAACGGGGCATCCCCAACACGGTCTTCCTGACCGGTGACATCCATATGGCCTGGGCCAACGACGTGCCCGTGAAGGCCGCGACGTACCCGTTGTCGGCGTCCGCCGCGACCGAGTTCGTCGTCACATCCGTCACCTCGGACAACCTCGACGACATCATCCATGTCGCGCCGCACACGGTGTCGCTGGTCGCGGCCGCCGCCATCAAGGGCGCCAACCGCCATGTGAAGTGGGTGGACATGGACTCGCACGGTTTCGGGGTCCTGGACGTCACCGCCGAGCGGACGCAGATGGACTACTTCGTCATCTCCGACAAGACCGACCAGGGCGCCACCGCCAAGTGGACGCGCTCCTACCGGACTCGGTCGGGCACACAGAAGGTCGAACGGGCGGACGCGCCCGTTCGCTGAACGACTCTTTCCAGCCACATCCGATCCGTATACGTCGGCTGGGAACGGTCGCTGGGAGTGGTGTGTTCCGGGGCCCACACGGGGACACAAGGGGCACACCACTCACCTCCGCCACGTCGGGCGTTACCGGCGTATCTCAAAGTGCGGGTGTTGTCGGTAGATCTCTCACCAACGCCCCAATTGCCCAGTCGTGTCGATTGGGCCAGTTCCGACCTGCTGAAGATCTGATACCGCCTCGTAATCTCCCGGCACGGCGGGCGGAAATCCCACCCGCCACCGTGTCCGCGAGGAGCCCAGATGCGCACAACGGCCCACATATCCCCGCGTCTTCGCAAGCGCTTCATCGGCACCGCCCTGGTGGCGGGCGCCCTGGCTTTCACCCCGCTGCCGGCCACCGCCGGAGTGGCGAGCGCGGCCAAGGCGCCGGCCGGAACCTCGGCCGAGAAGTGCGCGGACGGCAGCTCGGCGAGCGCGGCGGCCCGGGTGGCGCACCCGGAGAGCGAGCACGGGAAGCCCGGTGCGCACGAGCCGGGCGAGGTCACCAAGTCCGAGGCCAAGGCCATGGACAGAGAGCTGCAGCGAAGAGTCGCGACGCTCCGCAAGTCCCCCCAGGGCCGGCTGCTCGCCGCCAAGGCCGCCGCCTCCACCACGGTGCCGGTCTACTTCCATGTCGTCCACGACGGCGACAAGGGCAAGCTCGACGCTGCCGAGATCACCGACCAGGTGAACGTCCTGAACGCGGCGTTCGCGGGTCAGGGCGACGGCAACACCCCGAGCCAGTTCAAGTTCAAGCTGGTGAAGACGGACTACACCAACAACGCGACCTGGTACAACGGCCTCGAGCCGGACGGCGCCGGTGAGCGTGCCATGAAGACCAAGCTCCGCAAGGGCGGCTCCAGCGCGCTCAACATCTACAGCGCCGACCTGGGCGGCGGTCTGCTCGGCTGGGCGACCTTCCCCGAGTGGTACCCGGACGACCCGAAGATGGACGGCGTCGTCGTACTCGACGAGTCACTGCCCGGCGGCTCGGCGGCCAACTACAACGAGGGCGACACCGCGACACACGAGGTCGGCCACTGGATGGGGCTCTACCACACCTTCCAGGACGGCTGCACGGAGCCGAACGACTATGTCGCCGACACCCCGGCGGAGGCCGGCCCGGCGTTCGAGTGCCCGGCCGGCCGTGACACCTGTGCGACGGAAGGTCTTGACCCGATCAAGAACTTCATGGACTACACCTACGACTCCTGCATGACGCAGTTCACCGCGGGCCAGGTCGAGCGGATGACCGAGTACTGGTTCGCCTACCGCGCGAGCTGACCTGCGGGTCGGCAACGCCCTGGCCGGCGCAGCCGGCTGAGCCCTGGGGCTGCCGCACACACGCTGTGTGCGGCAGCCCCGGTGCGCGACCGCCGGCCGGCTCCGCCGGGGTGTCGTACTGGGTCGAAAGGGCGGTTCCGGGCTGCCGGATCACGGCAGCGTTCTTGTCGCCGTCCTCGTCGACTGGAGAGCCTCTGTTCGCCGGCCTCGTCCCCGCGACGAGGTGCCGGTAAGGGGGAACAACTCCAGGCAGTAGTCGCGGCACACGCCCTCGTGGAGTTCGATGACGGGCTCACCGGCTCGCACGACATCGCGTGCCCGCATCCCGATCTGGCGCCAGGTGAACGTGTCATCGGGATGCCCCGCGGCCCACTGCACGGCATCCGGCTGGGCAGCTCCGTAGACAACTCCGGCCATCTTCGCCCAGATCGCGGCGGCGGTGCACATGGGGCAGGGTTCGAGCGTCGTGATCAAGTAAGCGCCGGAGAGATACCGGGACCCGGCACGCTTGGCGGCCATCCTGATCGCCACGACTTCGGGATGCGCGGTCGGATCCGTCCCTTCGACGAGTCCGCTCCCCGACGCACCGATGACCTCGCCATTCCTGATGACCATCGCCCCGAGGCCGTAGTTACCGGAGAATGCCGCATCCTTTCCCAGGCTCACGCACTTTCTCATGGCCCACTCGAAGTCGTGGCTCTCCATCCCCATCAGGCAACCCCTTCAATAGAACTCTCTTCACGCGCCAAGAGCTGCTTCCCACAAATTCTTCTGTCCGCTTCCTCTGTCGCCCGCTCGACCCAGAGGGAGCCGTCGTTCTCCACTATCCAGTAATCATGGCTACGAATATCGATGCACCGCACGACTATCCGCTCCGCATACAATCGGGCGAGCTCTCGCATTCTTTCGATCACCGCATCGAGTTCACCGGGCGAGAAGGAGAACTCTCCTTTTTCACGGGCGCGCCCTCTGGCCACGACAGGGATGAAGCTTATCTTTCCCGCCCCGACTTCACAGGCAAACTCGATCATTTCCGCCATGAGTTTTGCGGAGACGGGTGTGACCACGCAGTTCACCGAAAGTCTTATCTTTCGGCCGACCACCGCCGCCATGTTCTCCCGTACGGCGTCGAAGGACCTGCGCCGGAGAATGGCATCGTTCTCCCGGGATGGCCTGTGCACACTGAATTTGAACTCCCCGCCGACCTCTGCGCAGGCACCCATGACGCGCTCGGGCACCGCTATCCCGTTCGTGATGACCACCGGTCGGGGGCCGGCGGCGGCCACAGCCCTGATGATCTCCGGGAGGTCGTCGCGTACGGTCGGCTCGCCGCCCGACAGCTTCAGGGAACGGACCCCGTTGCGAGCGAAGAAGCGGGCCATCCGGCCGATGTCGTGCACCGAGATCTCGGCGCGGCTCGTCGGCGGGGCCTGGCAGAACGAACACGCGGCGTTGCACCGCCGCGTCACGCGTACACAGATCGACTCGGGTAACTCCTCAGCCAGTCCCGGCACCTGCCGTCTCCGTTTCTGTGGAGAGCTCCAGTTCTGTGGAGAGCTCCAGCATGTTGAGCACGTGCGACATCTGCTCCGCGAACCTCTGCGCGTAGTCGAGGCTGGTCCGAACGCGGGCGTGGGAGTCCGGGCCCTCCGGCACCACCTCCGTGCCGTAGAAGACGATGACGCCGTGCGGCGGACGATCCGGGGCGTGGCTGTTGGTGAGCACGTCCAGCCGTAACACCGGGCAGGCGAGCACCCAGCGCTGCGCCGGCTCGATCATGCGGCCGACCTCGGGGTCGTACCAGTCGCTGTGCTCGACCGGCAGCTCCGCATAGAGCGGTACGCGCTCCCTGAATGCCTGCCCGCTGATGATTTGCGGCGTATCGACATAGATGCGCGTGAACCCGAACTCGCGCGGCATGCTGATGTTCAATACCGCGAGGTCACGGTCCTGTCTGATGTAGTAGCGCCCGTCATGATCTTCTTCCGCCACAAAATACCGCGCATTGCACGGGATGTGCAGAGTCTTCGAGATCAACTCACAGACGATGTCCAGGGTGTTCTCCAGGAGTCTTCGCTGACGCTGCTGAAGCAGCAGGTATCGCTGCCTGAATTCGTCCCGTTCCAGCATGGCCCACCTCCGGGTAGCGCTTTCACCGGCGACCAGGGAGCAGATTCCTAACGCCAGTAATAAGTTACTCCAGCGTAATCGTAGCAGTGAAGTCAGATAGTCGACGTTCGAAATCGCATCTGTGAAGACGTTGACCCAAAGGCCTATGAGCACCGCAGAAGTGACCGAGGCAAGCAGTCTCATGGAAGCCATCAGACGCAGCATCGTCACCCCCGAATCGACTCAACGAGTGCAGCACTCGCCGCGTCACCCCGCCAGAGCGCATGTCGGCATCAGGCCAGCACCCTGCCCGGCGGCTCCGACCACCCCGGCAACTCCCGTACCGGAACATGATGGTGACGGGGCGGGTGGCAGCGCCGGGCCGGCGGACACGGCAGGGGGATTTTCGGCCGTTCCCCCTCGCGTCGCCCTTGCTCACGCCTAGCCTGACCAGGTGGATCGGGCACGGACAGTGTCCGCATATGTACACACGGCACAGGGCGCGGGCGGGTCTGCGACAGCGACGGGGACGACAGACGCCGTTGGAGCTCTCGGTGAGTGTGGGGTGGCGGGAAATGGCCGATACGGAACTGGCGCAGGGCAGCGCCCACTCGGAGGGCGGCGGCTACGCGACGAGCCGGGTCGCCTCAGTGCGGCAGGGGCGGCGCCTCACGGCCTCGAGGCGCCTCACCACCTCTGCAGGTCCTGGAGGAACCCCAGCGCCACCGACCAGGTCGTATTCGCCGCCTCCGCGTCGTAGTCCGGCAGCTCCGGGTCGGTGAAGATGTGCCCCGCGCCCGGGTAACGGTAGACCTCCACATCCGCCCCCGCTCGCCGCATCCGCAGGTACCAGGCGTTCAGCCAGTCATGCGGCTCGAAGGGGTCCGGGTCCGCCACGTGCAGCTGCACCGGCAGATCGTCGGCAGAGGCGTCCTCCGCGAGGTCCGAGGTGCCGTGCAGGAGCAGCAGCCCGCGCGCCTTCTCGTCCGCGAGAGCGAGGTTCTGGGCGATGGAGCCGCCGAGCGAGAAGCCCGCGTAGACCAGCCCCCGGTCCGAGAAGGGGGCCGCCGCCGCGACCGCCCGCCGCAGCAGTTCGTCCTTGCCGATCTCGTCCTTGATCATCATGCCTTGCTCGACGCTGTCGGCCGTCCGCCCCTCGTAGAGGTCCGGTACGTGCACCTCGTGACCGGCCGCGCGCAGCCGCTCGGCGGCCTCCTGTACGGCGGGACGCAGCCCGTAGGCCGAGTGGAACAGGACCATCGTGCTGGTCGACGCCACGGTTTTCACTTCTCCCTCGCTGAATCGCACTTCTCACATCGTGCCAGCTACGGTCGTGGGTACGCGGACCGGCGTAACCGTTGAGAGGAGCTGAGGAGTACATGGAGGACGTGCTGCGTCCGCTCATAGTGATCGGTGGGACGGTCGCGCTCACACTCGTCGTCGGCTGGTTCGTCGACGAGGTGCTGCGCAGAACCGACGCCCGTCACCCGGAGACGCCGTTGTGGGGCCTGCTCCGCCGCTGCCGCCTCCCCCTCTTGCTGGTGCTGAGCGCCGCCCTGCTGCGCGGCAGCTACGACCAGGCGTACCTCGCCCGTAACCACACCAAGGCCATCGGCCAGGTGCTCACACTGGTGCTGATCGGGGCGGCGGCCTGGCTGGTGGTGCGTATCGCCGCGGCGATCGTGGAGTCCTCGTACTCCCGCTACGCGACCGCGACGCGCGATCCGGCGCGTCTGCGACGTGTGCGGACCCAGGTGACGCTGATCCAGCGCGTGGTGAGCGCGATCGTCGGAGTGGTGGCTGCCGCCGCGATGCTGCTCACCTTCCCCGCGATGCGTACGGTCGGCACCTCGATGCTGGCCTCCGCCGGTGTGCTCGGCATCGTCGCGGGTATCGCCGCCCAGTCCACGCTGGGCAATCTCTTCGCCGGGCTGCAGATCGTCTTCGGCGACATGGTGCGGATCGGCGACACGGTCGTGGTGGACGGCGAGTGGGGCACGGTCGAGGAGATCACGCTCACCTTTCTGACCGTACGGACCTGGGACGAGCGCCGGATCACGATGCCGGTGTCGTACTTCACCGGCAAGCCGTTCGAGAACTGGTCGCGCGGCGGGCCGCAGATGACCGGCACGGTCTTCTTCCAGCTCGACCACTCGGCGCCGGTCAAGGCCATGCGGGAGAAACTGCACGAGATCGTGCAGGACTGCGCGGCATGGGACGGGCGCGACTGGGGCCTCGCCGTCACCGACACCACGCCGAGCACGATCGAGGTGCGCGCGCTGGTCACCGCGCGGGACGCGGACGCGGTGTGGACGGTGCGCTGCGAGGTCCGCGAACGGATGGTGGCCTGGCTGCGCGACGAGCACCCGTACGCGCTGCCGCGGATCGTCACGGCGACGGCGGACCCGGCTTCGGCCCCGGCTCCGGCTCCGGCTCCGGCTCCGGCGGGGAACCCGGAACCGCAGGACGAGGTGCCACAGCGGGACCGCGGCCCCGCGGACGCGATGGGCCGCTGAGCACGGGCAGTCCGGCGGCCTGCCACCGGACTGCTCCTGCGTCCCCCGGGCGCTGCGCGCGCGTGCATCCCCGGCGCTTGGGGCGCCCGTATCGTCCAGTCGTCCCGAGCGCGGCCGCCGAGTCAGCGGCCGCGCTCGGCACCGCCGTTGACCTGGATCACCTGGGCCGTGATGTGCGCGGCGGCCGGTGAGGCCAGCCAGTGGAGTGTTTCGGCGACGTCCCCGGGGTGGCCCGCCCGGCCGGTGAGGGTCTCGGCGATGAGCTCGCGGCGCCGCTCCTCCGGCATGGGCTCGGCGTAGATGTCGGTCTCCTCGATGTAGCCGGGGGCGACGAGGTTCACGGTGATGCCCCGCGGCCCGAGGTCCCGTGCCAGGGCGAAGGCGTACGGATGCAGCCCGGCCTTGGCCGACGCGTACGCACGGGAGCCGGAGCCGCGGAGGGCTGCGATGGAGCTGAGGAACAGCACCCGGCCGCCCGGGGAGGCGACGTGGTCGCGGAGCGCCTCGGTGAGCAGCACCGCGGTGAGCACATTGAGCCGGAAGTTGAGCGCCCAGTCGTGTGCCGCCTCCGCGAGCGGCTCGTCGCTGTGCAGGGCCGGTTCCAGTGCGCCGGTGCCGCCCGCGTTGTTGACGATCACATCGATGGCCCCGAAGCGATCGCACGCGAACTCGGCGGCCCGGCGCACCTGCTGCGGGTCGGTCAGATCGGCGGGGCAGGCGACCGCCCCGGGTACCTCCGCCACCGCCTTGTCGAGCACGTCGGCGCGCCGCCCGATGAGCACCACCTGATCGCCGTCCCGCGCGAAGGTCCTGGCAGTGGCGAGCCCGATTCCCGTACCACCACCGCTGACGACGACTGTGCGCGACATGGGCCAACTCCCTCGCTCGGGAAGATCAGGAATCCGATCCTACGGCGAGGCATCGCACAGGCTGCGCAGATCGAGCCGGAGCCGCAACCCGGACCGCATCCGCCGGGCCGGGTGCCGGAGCGAAGGTCAAGGCAGGGGTCGGGGCGCCGGCTAGGCGGTCAGGCACTCTCCGCCCGGACGATGTCCAGGGCGTTCTGCAGGTCGTCCGGGTAGGTGCTCTCGAACTCCACCCAGCTTCCGTCCGACGGGTGCTCGAAGCCCAGCTTGACCGCGTGCAGCCACTGCCGGGTGAGCTTCAGCCGCTTGGCGAGCGTCGGGTCGGCGCCATACGTGAGGTCACCGACACAGGGGTGGCGGTGTGCGGTCATGTGTACCCGGATCTGATGGGTGCGGCCGGTCTCCAGCTTGATGTCGAGCAGGCTGGCGGCGCGGAACGCCTCGACGAGGTCGTAGTGAGTGACGCTCGGCTTGCCCTCGGCGGTCACGGCCCACTTGTAGTCATGGGTGGGGTGACGGCCGATGGGGGCGTCGATGGTGCCGCTCAGCGGGTCCGGGTGGCCCTGGACGAGGGCGTGATAGCGCTTGTCGACCGTGCGGTCCCGGAACTGGTTCTTGAGCCGGGTGTACGCGCGCTCCGACTTCGCGACGACCATCAGACCGGAGGTGCCGACATCGAGTCGGTGCACGATGCCCTGGCGCTCGGAGGCGCCGGAGGTCGAGATCCGGTAGCCGGCGGCCGCGAGCCCGCCGATGACGGTCGTTCCCGTCCAGCCGGGGCTCGGGTGGGCGGCGACACCGACCGGCTTCATGATCACAACGATGTCGTCGTCGTCGTGGACGATCTCCATGCCCTCGACGGGCTCGGCGACGATCTGCACGGGCGGGGCGGCCTGCGGCAGCTCCACCTCGAGCCAGGCGCCGCCGCTCACCCGGTCGGACTTGGCCGCGACACTGCCGTCGACCTGGACCTTCCCGGCGGCGGCGAGCTCGGCGGCCTTGGTCCGGGAGAAGCCGAACATGCGGGCGATCGCAGCATCGACGCGCTCGCCCTCCAGGCCGTCGGGTACGGGCAGCGTGCGGATATCGGGAAGGGTGTTCACCCGTCGAGTATGCCGGACCTCCGGAGGCGACTCGTACGCCAGTCCTCAGGGTCCCTCCGCGAACCGCCCGTGCCCCGCCCGCAGCCCAGCCGGAGCCCACCCGGGTCAGTCCTTGTGGACCTTGCCGTCCGGGTCCAGACCCCGGAAGGAAAGGATCACGATCAGGAAGCCGCCGCAGACGATCGCCGAATCGGCGAGATTGAAGACCGCGAAGTGCGAAGGGGCGATGAAGTCGACCACCGCGCCCTGGAAGACACCGGGTGACCGGAAGATCCTGTCGGTGAGGTTCCCCAGCGCACCGCCGAGCAGCATGCCGAGCGCGATGGCCCACGGCACGCTGTACAGCTTGCGGGCGATCCGCGCGATGACCACGATCACCGAGGCCGCGATGATCGTGAAGACGATGGTCAGGGCCTCACCGATGCCGAACGCCGCACCGGCGTTCCGTACCGCCTCGAGCCTCAGCAGATCGCCGAGGATCTCGATCGGCGCGTGGTGCTCCAGCTTCGCCACCACGATCATCTTGCTGATCAGATCGAGGGCATAGGCGGTCGCGGCGACCGCGATCAGCACCGCGATCCGCCGTTTTCCCCTGGGCGCGGGCTCCTCTGCCTGCTCCGGCTCCGGTTCCGCCCCCTCAACGCCTGGAGTACCGATGGTCCGCTCCGCCTCTGCCACGTCAGTCCCTCAGTATCTGTCGGGGCGGGCCGGGCCGCCTGACTGAACTGAGGACGAGGGTACGGCACACACGTGCGGATGGTTCAGCGGCGCTCCTGCCGCTGTTTGCAGTCGACGCACAAGGTGGCTCGCGGGAACGCCTGCATCCGCGCCTTTCCGATCGGGTTCCCGCAGGACTCGCAGAGCCCGTACGTGCCCGCGTCGAGCCGTGCGAGGGCCCGCTCGGTCTGGAGCAGCATCTCGCGGGCGTTGCTGGTCAGCGCCAGTTCGTGCTCGCGGGTGATGTTCTTGGTGCCGGTGTCGGCCTGGTCGTCGCCCGCGCCGTCGCCGGAGTCCCGCATCAGGCCGTTGATCGCCTCCTCGGACGTGACGATCTCGACGCGCAGACGCGTCGCCTCGCTGCGTAGCTCGGCGCGGGCCTCGGCCACCTCCTCGGAGGACCACGGGGCCTCGCCGGGGCGTACGGCGAGCTCGCCGGGCCCGGGGGCCGTGACGCGGGCCTTCGGAACGGCGGTCGCGGCTCCCGCGGCGGCCGGGACCTTCCCGGCGGCCGTCGCCGCAGCGCGGGTCCTCTTCGTGGCGACCGTCTTGGTCTCCGTCTTCTTCGCGGGCTTGCGGCCGGTGGGCGCGGTTTTCGCGGCCTTCGCGGTCTTCTTCGCCGGGACGGCCTTCTTCGCCGGCACCGCCTTCTTCGCCTGCGTCTTCTTCGCCGTGACCTTCTCAGCCGCCGCCTTCCTGGGCGGTGCCTTCTTCGGCACGGAGTTCTTGGCCGTGGCCTTCTTGGCCACAGAGGCCACGGACTTCTTCGCCGGGGTCTTCTTCACGGCCTTCACGGCCTTCACGGCCGCCTTCTCGGGAGTGGCCTTCTCGGCCACGGTGTTCTTCACCGGCACCTTCTTGACCTGCGCTTTCTTCGTCGTAGCTCTCTTCGCCGCAGACTTCTTGGGCGCAGACTTCCTGGGCGCTGCTTTCTCCCCTGCCGCGGCCACCGTCTTCTTGGCAGCAGCGGGGACTTTCTTCTGGGTGCCCTTATTCGCCTTCGTCGGTGAATGCCCGGGCGTC
This sequence comes from Streptomyces sp. NPDC004647, assembly GCF_040609575.1. Lineage (NCBI taxonomy): Bacteria > Bacillati > Actinomycetota > Actinomycetes > Kitasatosporales > Streptomycetaceae > Streptomyces > Streptomyces sp. NPDC004647. The sequence continues at coordinate 18,407 of NZ_JBEXKU010000102.1, forward strand.
CCGCCGGCGGATCTGGCGGACGCCGTCCTCTTCACGGCGGTCTTCTTCGCCACCATGGCCGCGGCCCCTTCACATATTGTGACCTTGCACGCGAATCGTGCTGGGACGATAAATCGACTCCACGTCTCCGGCAACGGGGCACGCCGCCCGTCAGGGGGCCGGGGGGTGCCCCCGGGAAGGCCCAGCGGGCGCCTTGCCGGGGTAGTGGGGCAGGCTTGCATCCGTTGTGCCCCGCTGCCCGCCCGGTGAACCCGCCGTGATGCCGGGACCCGGAACAGGTGCCCGCCGAGGACCCCGGACTCGGCTGCTCCGCATGTCGCCATTCGGGTCACGTCCGCCGGCTGCCCGTACCGCGGCCCGGGCGGCCGCGAAACCGGTCGGCCCCGGACGGCCGGGCCCCGTACACTGGGCGAAGCGAAAGGCGTGGAAGGGGACGAGTAACGCCGTACGCAGCCATGAGCGACCCGGGGATGGTGTGAGCCCGGGGGCGTGCGCGACGTGAAGATCACCCCTGAGCCGCCGGAAGAAAGCTCCTCGAGCGAGTAGACCCGGCGTCGTGACCCCAATGAGGGGGCCGAGGGCTCTGCCTGCGGCCAAGGAGGGTGGTACCGCGGGAGCCCGTGCTCTCGTCCCTCCGACGGAACCTATATGTCCGCCGGAGGAAGAGACCCCCGATGACGACGCCGCAGTACCGCCAGGTGCCCGCCCAGGTCGACCTGCCCGCCCTTGAGCACGCCGTGCTCGATTTCTGGCGCGAGAGCAAGGTCTTCGCCCGCAGTCTCGAACAGTCCGCGGGGCGGCCGGAGTGGGTCTTCTACGAGGGCCCGCCGACCGCCAACGGAATGCCCGGTGCCCATCACATCGAGGCCCGCGTCTTCAAGGACGTCTTCCCGCGGTTCAGGACGATGCGGGGCTACCACGTCGGCCGCAAGGCCGGCTGGGACTGCCACGGTCTCCCGGTCGAGCTCGCGGTGGAGAAGGAGCTCGGCTTCAACGGCAAGAAGGACATCGAGGCCTACGGGATCGCGGCGTTCAACGCGAAGTGCCGTGAGTCGGTGACCCGGCACACCGATGCCTTCGCCGAGCTCACGACCCGTATGGGCTACTGGGTCGACCTGGACGACGCCTACCGCACCATGGACCCCGAGTACGTCGAGAGCGTCTGGTGGTCCCTGAAGGAGATCTTCAACAAAGACCTCCTGGTCCAGGACCACCGCGTCGCCCCTTGGTGCCCGCGCTGCGGCACCGGCCTCTCCGACCACGAGCTGGCGCAGGGCTACGAGACGGTCATCGACCCGTCCGTCTTCGTCCGCTTCCCGCTGACCTCCGGCCCGCTGGCCGGCGAGGCGGCGCTGCTGGTCTGGACGACCACTCCCTGGACGCTGGTGTCCAACACTGCGGTCGCCGCCCACCCGGACGTCAGGTACGTGGTCGCGACGAACGGCGCGGAGCGGCTCGTCGTCGCCGAGCCGCTCCTGGAGAAGGCCCTCGGCGAGGACTGGGAGATCACCGGCCGGACCTTCACCGGCGCCGAGATGGAGCGCTGGACGTACGACCGCCCGTTCTCCTTGGTCGACATCGAGGACGCGCACTTCATCGTCAACGCCGAGTATGTGACGACCGAGGACGGCACCGGTCTGGTCCACCAGTCCCCCGCCTTCGGCGAGGACGACCTCAAGGTCTGCCGGGCGTACGGGCTCCCGGTGGTCAACCCGGTCCGCCCGGACGGCACCTTCGAGGAGGATGTCCCCCTCGTCGGCGGCCAGTTCTTCAAGAAGGCAGACGAGGCCCTGGTCGCCGATCTCCAGCAGCGCGACCTGCTGTTCCGGCACGTCCCGTACGAGCACAGCTATCCGCACTGCTGGCGCTGCCACACCGCGCTGCTCTACTACGCACAGCCCTCCTGGTACATCCGCACCACCGCGATCAAGGACGCCCTGCTGCGCGAGAACGAGCGCACCAACTGGCACCCCGAGGCTGTCAAGCACGGCCGCTTCGGCGACTGGCTGAACAACAACATCGACTGGGCGCTCTCCCGGAACCGCTACTGGGGCACCCCGCTGCCCATCTGGCGCTGTGAGGAGAACCACCTCACCTGCGTGGGCTCCCTCTCCGAGCTCACCGAGCTCACCGGCACCGACCAGTCGGCCCTCGATCCGCACCGCCCGTACATCGACGCGATCACCTTCGGCTGCACGGCGGACGGCTGCTCGCTCACCGCGACCCGCGTACCCGAGGTCATCGACGCCTGGTACGACTCGGGCTCGATGCCCTTCGCGCAGTGGGGCTATCCGTACCGCAACAAGGACGCCTTCGAGAAGCGCTACCCGGCGCAGTTCATCGCCGAGGCCATCGACCAGACCCGCGGCTGGTTCTACACGCTGATGGCGGTCGGCACGCTGGTCTTCGACAAGTCGTCCTACGAGAACGTGGTCTGCCTCGGCCACATCCTCGCCGAGGACGGCCGCAAGATGTCCAAGCACCTGGGCAACATCCTGCAGCCGATCCCGCTCATGGACGAGCACGGCGCCGACGCGGTCCGCTGGTTCATGGCGGCCGGCGGCTCCCCTTGGGCGGCCCGCCGTGTCGGCCACGGCACCATCCAGGAAGTCGTCCGCAAGACGCTTCTGACCTACTGGAACACGGTGGCCTTCCAGGCCCTGTACGCCCGTACGTCCGGCTGGGCGCCGAGCGGCTCCGACCCGGCCCCCGCCGACCGCCCGCTCCTGGACCGCTGGCTCCTGAGCGAGCTCAACGCGCTCACGGACCAGGTCACCCAGGCCATGGAGTCCTATGACACCCAGCGTGCCGGGAAGCTGCTGTCGGCGTTCGTCGACGACCTGTCCAACTGGTACGTACGCCGCTCGCGCCGCCGCTTCTGGCGCGGGGACCCGGCCGCGCTCCGTACCCTCCACGAGTCGGTCGAGACGATCACCCGGCTGATGGCGCCGATCGTCCCGTTCATCACCGAGCGGGTCTGGCAGGACCTGGTCGTCCCGGTCACCCCGGACGCCCCCGAGTCGGTCCACCTCACCACCTGGCCGGTGGCGGATACGTCCCTGATCGACCCGACGCTGTCCCGGCAGGTGTTGCTGGTGCGCCGCCTGGTGGAGTTGGGGCGGGCGACGCGTGCCGAGTCGGGCGTGAAGACCCGCCAGCCGCTGTCCCGCGCTCTGGTCGCGGCGGCCGGCTTCGACTCACTGGACGCCGAACTCCGTGCCCAGATCGCCGAGGAGCTCAACGTGAGCGGCCTGGCGTCGCTCTCCGAGGTCGGCGGGTCCCTGGTGGACACCACGGCCAAGGCCAACTTCCGCGCCCTGGGCAAGCGCTTCGGCAAGGGAGTCCAGGCGGTGGCCAAGGCGGTCGCGGACGCCGACGCCGCCGCGCTGTCGGTGGCCCTCCGCGAGGGCACCGCCTCGGTCGAGGTGGAGGGCGAGACGATCGCTCTCTCCCCCGAGGAGGTCATCATCACCGAGACTCCGCGCGAGGGCTGGTCGGTCGCATCGGACGCGGGCGCGACCGTCGCCCTCGACCTGGAGATCACCCCTGAGCTGCGCCGAGCGGGCCTGGCACGGGATGCGATCCGGCTGATCCAGGAGGCCCGCAAGAACAGCGGCCTGGACGTCGCCGACCGGATCGCCCTGCGCTGGCAGGCGGCGGACCCGGAGACGGACGCGGCGCTCTCCGAGCACAGTGAGCTGATCGCCGACGAGGTGCTGGCCGTGGATCTCGACCGCGGTGAAGGGGACGCTGATTACGGTGACCCGTTCACCGACGCATCGCTGAGCCTCACCTTCCGCCTCCGCAAGGCCGAGGAGTAGGACCGCCTGTTCCCGGTGGCCCGTTCCCGGTGGTGCCGGGAACGGGCCCGGGGCAACCGCGCCGCAGCTCCCCGGCCGTCGAACCACAGCAGTCGAACCGCAGCCGTCACAAAGGGCCGGGCGCCCGGGCAAGTTTCCCCGGGCCCCGCCCAAGATCTGCCGACCGCTCAGCCCCCACCCCAAGCGCGCCCCCCTCAGTTGTAGTA
>NZ_JBEXKU010000103.1:0-22300 GCF_040609575.1 Streptomyces sp. NPDC004647
CCCTCAACGCATTCCAGATCGCCTTCGAGGGCCGGCTCACCCCGGCCAACAGCTGAACCTCAACAACCAAGATCAGCCGTTAAATTGACACACCCTTGCTCCGCCAGCTACTGGCACGAGTCTAAAGATGCGATCAACGGAGCCAACAAGCCATCAGAGCTAACAAGCCATCAACTGTACTGCGTCGCAGCGCACTTCCATCAGTCGACGGGCGGCCGCGATCCGGTTGGCCACTCTGCCCTGCCGGAATCCTTCGGCGGGGCAGACCCGGAAGCCGGCAGGCAGGCGGCGGGTAAGGTCGGCAGCTTCGCTCTGATCGCTTGTTCGAGTTCGTCCGTTGCGCGGCGGAAGGCTGCATCCAGGTCGACACCGTAGCGATGCGCCAGGATCAGGACCGACCAGAGGCAGTCAGCGAGTTCGTGCTCCAGCGCAAGGCGCCCGCTACCTCCCGGGCGCCTTCCTGCGCCATGACGAGCTTCGCCAGGTCGCCCACGTCCCCGACGAATCCCAGCATGAACTCCTCGCGCGTCCACACCCGCCCACGCTCATAACGGTTCAGCTCGTCATAGAGATCATGGATACACAGGGCGCGTTGTTGCAGGTCACTAAGGGCCATGTCCCACCTCCCTGAAACCGTGCGCACCGCTGCCTCGGCCCGTTCAGGCAGCCTGCAGTCGCTTGGCAACCGTCTGACGCACCCGTGCTGTCATGTCGGTGGCCTGCTCCGGTGGCGTGGCCAGTATCCCGTTCTTGGTCATGAGAGCGTGGCCTTTGCTGCTGCCGGGTAAGAGGTGGCAGTCCCGGATGCGCCAGTGCATGCGCGCTGACTGCCCAGCGACAGTAGGTACGTCCGCTTTGCGCAACGAGCCCCAGCGCCGCGCTGGAGAAGAGCGTCCGAGCTGCACGGGCGGGGCGCAGCTGACACGCTGAACGCTCAGCATGGGAAGGCGGGCAGACCAGCCGGAGAACCGTCAGTCCGGCCGCCAGGGGGACTACATTCGGTTAGATCGCAGCAAGGTCGCCCTGATGCAGCGGTCGTTGACGTGTTGTCACGGAAACTTCACTCTCCGAGGTCTGCTGGCATAGGTATGCCCGGGCCAGGATGAGCGCGCCCCCCGCCCCTCAACTTCAGCCCCGGAGTCGATACCCATGCGCACACACGCCCGCCGCGGCTTGGTCGCCGCCCTGGTGGCCGCAGCCACCGCCGCCCTCACCTTCTTCGGCACTACCCCGGCACAGGCCGCTCTGCCCACCCCGGTCAGCGCCGCCACGGCCCGCTCCTACCTCGCCTCGATGCCCGCCACGGCCGAGCACTCCAGAACCGGCTACAGCCGCGACCTGTTCCCCCACTGGATCACCATCAGCGGCGCCTGTAACACCCGCGAAACCGTCCTCAAGCGCGACGGCTCCAATGTGGTCACCGACTCTGCCTGCGCGGCCACCAGCGGCAGCTGGTACTCCCCTTACGACGGCGCCACCTGGTACGCCGCCTCCGACGTCGACATCGACCACCTCATCCCGCTCGCCGAGGCATGGGATTCGGGCGCCTACAACTGGACCACCTCCAAGCGGCAGCAGCTTGCCAACGACCTCACCCGCCCCCAGCTGCTCGCCGTTACCGACAACGTCAACCAGTCCAAAGGCGACCAAGACCCCGGCACCTGGTGGCCCTCCCGCACCACCTACAAGTGCACCTACGCCCGAGCCTGGGTCCAGGTGAAGTACTACTACGGACTCTCGGTTGACTCCACCGAGAAGAGCTCCCTGTCCTCAGTCCTCAACGGCTGCTGACACCCAGTCCTCGATACCAGCAGTAGTGCGGCCGTCCCGGCCCGCGGGCATCCAGCGGGACGGCTGCGCTCCTGCCCCGCTACGGGACGATCCGAATGGCGGGCTGTGGTTCCGCGCCACCGGTTCATATTCGGCCAACCGTTCGATAAGTGCTTACAGTTTCTTCACACAGTGCTCTAAAGTCGCTGCCGTCACATTCGTCAACTCGCCCTAGAACCATGGGGGTTGAAGGGGGGTTTGTGCGTGCAGCGCACAAGACGTATGGCACACATACTGGCCGCGATGGGGGCGGCTGCTCTGCTCGGTGCAGGGCTGTTGGCTGTACCTGCCAGTGCTGACCAACACGAGGGGGCCGAGCGGAAATCGTCAGCCCGGACGGTCGACCCGGAGCTGACCGATGGTTCGGACCGGCCTGCACGGAAAGCGGGGCATGACAGGGGGGCCGTTCGGGCGGCAGGCTGCCCGACGCCTGCCGAGGGTAGGACGGTGGCGTGCCTTGAGGTCACCGAACCTCATGACCTTTCCGCCACGACTGATCGTGATGTCTCGGTTCAGGACATCGTTCCCGTCCCTGACTGGTGTCTGGAGAATCCTGACGGACAGACCTGGGGTGTCCGGACCGGGGCCTGCCGGGTCAGCGGCCTGACTTACACCACCTTCCGGACGGTCAACGGGGTCAAGGAGCCCACGGGCCAGGCCGACCTGAACGTCATCAACTACAGCTACTCAGCCACCGACCTGGAAGCCTCGGGGCACCAGATCGAGGTGTCCGCCTACAAGGGCTGGGGGGATGCGCTCAAGGCCTCGGTCGGCGGGGCCGCATCCGGCAGCGGCAAGTGCACCAGGGACGAGTCCACCTTCCCCGCGAAGCCGATCCAGCCGATGAATTCGTGGCGTCAGGGCGAGTCGTACTTCACCACGACCGCCACCGCAGCAGGGGCGATCGGCACGTGCACCACGAAGTGGAACCTGACCTTCACCAACGCCCCGTACGCACCGGCCGGCACTAGCGCCCGCGCCCAGGCATCCGGACTACCGGGGGCGACATTCCAAGCCCCGCTGACCCGCACCACCAACCAGCGCATTATCGACGAAAATCGAACCAAGGCATGCGGGGACGCCCCAAGTATCCAGGGCAAAAGCTGTGACGAGTACCCGCTTGCCAGCACCTACCAAGGGCTCAGCGCCGGCGGTGAACGGCGGACCTTCGACAACTGTTCGTTCAATCTGCCGCAGCAGTCCGGCTCCACGGGCGTCAGCGTCTGCATGATCGCCGAAGGCGATAACAACGCTCAGGGAGGCTTGCACTCCCAGTTCTACAAGCGCGAGCGCGTGCTGGACGGTGCCCCCTTCCGCGTCCTCGTGGTGGACTAAGGGCACTGACCGATAGTCGGGGGCGGGCACCTTCCAGGTGTCCGCCCGTGTCCCATTGCGCGCCGGGAGGTGCCTTGTCTACTTCTGAGATTCGCGTCCGGGTCGACGACGGGTCTTTCTGTCTATCGGACAGGGGAGAGATCGCCCCCGAAACCCTGGACTTCTCCAACGGCCTGATCGCGACGATGAACATCGGAGCGATGATCCCCACCGGCATCCACACCGGGGATGTGAAGGTACGCGCCACCGCCGCAACCGGCCCGCCCACGACCAGCGACGTCACCGAGTGGGACGAGGTCATCGAGGCCAGCGTGCACGCCCCCCACGGCGAACTACGCGTCGAAACCCTCTACAGCGGCCCACCGGCCCAGTTCCCCCTGTTGAGCCAGGCCGGGCCGGGCTGGTACCGACTCCGGGCCTATGCACGAGGCCGAGACATCGCCCGCGACGCCGTACAGGATGACTCCGCCGAGCAGTACTACTTGGTCTGCTGGCCAGCGCCCCAAACCACACCGCTGATCATCCGCGCCACCGACCTCACCGGGCGAGGGCTGCGCACCGGTGCGGTCAAGCAGATCGCCACCCCTGCCCCGCCCGAGCCCGCTACGGATCCAGGGCAACAACAAGAAGACCCGATCAGGAGGAACCTCCTGAAGGCAGCGCGAAGGAAGCCATGACGTAGTCGGCCTTGCAGAGATGACAGCGATGCCACAGTGCCGAACTGCCACACGAGGAGCAGGAGACAGTGAAGTGAGCGGCTTTTACCACGTGTGCTTCGTCGTCCCCGATCTGGACGCGGCGATGCGGGACTTCACCACTGCCGCCGCGGTCAAGTGGAAGAAGCCGGTCAAGGCGCAGATCGGCGAGTGGGACTACCGCATCGTCTTCACCGCCGGGGGCGCCCCGTTCATCGAACTCATCGAGGCACCTTCCGACGGCCCGTGGGGCGACACCAGCGAACCGCGGTTCCATCACTTGGGGTTTTGGACCTCGGACATCAGCGCCGGGGCCGAGAGACTGACGCGGAACGGCTTCACGGAGGCGTTCTCCGGCTGTCCCTACGGCCGCCCCTTCGCCTACCACCGCATGGACAGCATCGGCGGGCACATCGAGCTCGTCGACCTGGGACGGCAGCCGTCGTTCCTGGATGCCTGGCATTCCGGAGGGGATCCGATGCCGGCTATCGATGAGGAGGCCTTCCCATGGAACCCGTTACGCTGATCACCGGCTCGCTGCACCATCCCATCATGACCGCCAACTGGATCGCCGACTCCGTCCTGTTCGCCCTGAACCAACCGGCAGGCATGGCCATCAATCACATCCAGATGCGGCCCATGGGACAGATTAACTGAGCTGGTAGCACGGTTCAGCCGGGAAAGGGCCGTCCTCGCTTAACGGCGAGGAGGACCCAGACTGCCGCCTGCCTGGGCTGCTGACAGGTCAGCGCGCTGGAGCACATGAGGAGCTGCAATGAGCCCCGTCAGTCCCTCATCCGTCCGCGTCGGCCACTTTGTGCATCACCTCGCCCGTCATCTCCACGAACTGCTTTTCATCGTCTAGCCCGTCAAGGCTTGCGCCAGGGTGGTCGGCTAGTTTGGTGGGCGGGTGACCCCATGAGGGCCGACGCGGAGTGGGCTTTGATGAGGGCTGGCGATGAGTGGGGACACGGTGCCGTACGGGGAGAAGGCGTAGAGGCGCTTCTTGACGGACATGACCGGCGGACGGGACCAGGGCCCCGTGGGCTTGCCGGTCTGCCGGGGGCTGGTTCTCCAGATCTGACGGCCATTGCGGGCGTCCAGTGCAATGACGCTGCCGTCCACAGCGGTGAGGAAGATCTGCTGGTCGACGATGGTCGGAGGCGCCGAGATCCTGACGTCAGTGATTCGGCCCCATCGGACGCGCCCGTCCTTACTGTCGACAGCAACGACAGTCCCGTCGTGAGAGGCAAGACAGACCAGGTTCCCCTGGGCGACGGCCTGATGCGCCGGGAAGCCTCCAGCCAGCGTGCCTATCATCGGAGTGCGGACCACATTGCGGGTGCGGGTGTCCAGCCGTACCAGGGCTCCGTCTCTTTGGCTCCTGAAGTACAAGGCGTCAGCCCCAGAGGTGTGGTACGAAAGCCCGTCCTCCGCGATAGTCGTCCACTGCGGCTTGCCGGTGTCCTCATTCAGGGCGGTGACTTGGGTGCCGGGCTGATTGACGTCGGCCTCATACAACCCATGGCCGGTGCTGATCAGGAAGGTCAGGCCGGGAAGGTCCCTCTTCCATCTGATCGCCTTCGTGGTGAGGTCGATGGCCTCGATTCGGCGGCTGAAGACCAGGAAGAGCGTGCGTTCGCTGAAGCGGATTTCCAATGGGCGTGCGGTGAACTTTCTCTTCCACAAGGTCTTGCCGGAATGAGTATCTAAGATCCGGAGTCGTTCGTACTCGGTATCGCGTTGGGCAACGAACAGTTGGCCAACATGGGTGGCACCCAACAGCTCAACGTTTATCCGCTCCCTGGACCCGTGAAGCCACTTCTTCTCGTGTTCGCTCGCGGGGATCCTGTGCACCCAGGGGATCGTGCGGTTGGCAGGGTCGAGGCGCAGCACCGCGCGATTTCCAGCGGCACAGTAGATCGCGTCCCGGTGGGGGATGCACTTCTCCCCTGGGTCCAAAGGATTGCGGATCACGGTGCCCAAAGGCGCCAAGTCAACCGGCGCTGGATGAGTTCCCGCACTGCGCCAAGAGGGTCCTGCCTGGGTTGCCATGCCTGCGGTGATGGCGGCCAGAGCGGTCAGCCCCGCCACCCAAGCCGGCACAGGCCGTGCGAGCCAACCCCGGGACCCCGCACGCAACGCGCGTGTATACGGGGCCAGGCGCGGTGTGTGTGGCTGCGAGGTTACGGCCAGTTCCGCCAAGATCTGTTCGGGCCTGGGTCGGTCGGCGGGGTCCTTGGCCAGGCAGCGGGCGATCAGTGCGCGAAGGCAGTCGGGCACGGCGTCAAGGTCGGGCTCTTCGTGGACAACCTGGTAGGCCGCAGCGTAGGGCCCCTCGGAGTCGAACGGGCTGCGCCCGGTGGCGGCAAAAGACAGCACCGATCCGAGGGAGAAAACATCAGCGGAGGGCCCGATCTTCCGGGAGGACACGAATTGTTCGGGTGCCATGAACGCGGGGGTGCCCACGAGCTGGCCGGTCGCGGTGAGCGGGTTGCCGTCCACGGCGCGTGCGATGCCGAAGTCGATGACCAGCGGGCCGCCATCGGTCAGCAACACGTTGCCGGGCTTGAGGTCGCGGTGTACTACTCCGGCGCGGTGAATATCGCGCAGCGCGCCGGCCAGCGCCTTAGCAAGCCCCTTCAGCCGGTTGGACTCCAGCGAGCCTTGCTGAGCAACATGGGTGGCGAGAGTCTCGCCGGGCACGTACAAGGTGGCCATCCACGGGGTCGACGCATGCGGGTCAGCGTCGATGACTGGCGCGGTGAAGCGGCTGTGAACCATCCGAGCCGCAGCAACCTCCAGCTCGAAGCGAGCCCGGAACTCCGGGTCCTCAGCCCACTGTCGACGGACCACCTTCATCGCGACCGGCTCCCCGGCAGATGAGCGGGCTAAATACACCACGCCCATGCCACCTGCGCCCAACCGGTGCTCCAGCTTGTAGCCACCCACAACGGTTGGATCATCTTTGTTCACTGTCACGTCAAGTCCCTCACACGGTTGCATGCGTCCCCACGGTTGCTCGGCACCCTGACGCCAGCGGCGGAGTCAGGGGCTCTGCACCCTTCACGCGGAGCCCCGGCATGTGGTTGCGCCTCGAGCCACTCAATGACGGCCTTCCGATCACGGCACGTCTCCTGGCGGGCAGCGCCCGGAAATCGCTCGGCAGGTTGATCACTGTGTCGATGCTCTTTGAGCAAGGCCGCGTGGCCGCGTGCAGGGAAGTCGATAGCGGGGGGCCAGCCGGTACCGGTGCAGGCTGGGGCCTTGTCCTTCATCTGTCCCTTGGGTGGAGGCTCGGGGGCACCCGCGAGGGACAGATCGCCGACCGCTACACCGTGGCCGTGGCCAACCTCGGCGACAGCCTTCGATGTCTGCCTCGGCGCTGGCCTGAGGAGACGTGGGCCGCCGTTCCGGCTCTCCCGCGCGACGGTGGCCAGCTCTCCACCCGGTAGGAGGAGGGTTGGCCACCGCTGCGTTTCACTCTCGAGCGGGGCTCAGCGGGTCAGTAGACACGCAGCTGCACGGAGCTGTTCGTGGCACCCTGCTGCGAGCGAGTGAAAGACTTCTTATTGCCCTTCGGGCACGCCTTCGGGGAGGTCCACGCGCGTCCGGTGTTGAAGGTTCCGTACATCTGGGCGCACTTTCCGTCCGAACGGGTGTCCTTCACCCAGCCGTCGATGGCCAGGCCCCACGACGTCGGGCACAGCGTGACTGCCCCCGTACCGCCGCGGACAGAAATCCGCTTGTTCCAGCACGCCTGCGTGGATACGCCGTTGTCGGCACCGGCCGGTTGCCCAGAGGCGGCCGTGTAGGCCGTGGGAGCAGCGGTGCCAGCGTCTGCCGCAGGTGCCGCGACTAGGCCTCCGCCCAATACCAGTGTGGCTGTTGCAAGCGCAGTTCGGGTTTTGATCGACATGGTTCCCCTTGGGATTCGGCCCCGGGCCGTCGTGGTCGGGGCACAGAAGTACTCGGGTACGAGGTTTGCCGCGGCCTTGTGCGAGCCGGCTGCCCCGTATGGCATCGAGTTTTTGCGCCCCCGCGGTTGTTGCGCAGCCCCCTCCTGCCGGACGCAACAAGTCTTGTGCCGCTGGTCAGAGCGGAACTTCATCTGGTCTCCGAGTTCCGGCTTGACGGACGACATCGGTATCGTGGTCAGGCTGCGAGGGCGGCCGCTCGCGCGTGGCCTCCCACGCCAGAGCGAGTTCTTCGATCAACTCGCCGAGATGTGCGCGGGAGACACCGCACAGGGCAGGATGGGAACAGGCCGCACGGGGCCCAGGCTTGCGTCACAACTTGCCCAACTCGTACGGCCCTTGTCGCGTTACGCCCGAACCCGTTTCCCCGGGCCGACCAGGAGCCACATGAGCGACCCGAACAGCATCCGCGCGAACCTTCTGGTCCTGTACTCGCCCCAGCTCGAAGAATGCCGACGCTTCTACAGTGACCTCGGCCTGTGCTTCGCAGCCGAGCAGCACGGCGGTGGTCCCCGCCACTACGCGGCCAACTTCGTGGACGGCGCGGTCTTTGAGATCTACCCCGCCCGCCCCGGCCGCGAGACCGGCATCCTTCGCCTGGGTCTCGCCATCACCGGCGCCGCCGCGGCACCCCCGCTCGCGCCCGGCCGGCATCTACTCACAGACCCCGACGGCCGGACCATCGACATCCACGCAACCTGATCAAGGTCAGTCGCTCCCCAGCTCGTAGCGGTCTTGAGTAAGTGCGTTGTGGTTGGTGCCACTGCCGTGGCTCGTCTCATCGCGCGTGTGCATGCTCTGCAGCGGTGATGTCCATCGGCACGCGACCGGGTTGCTTATCATACGGGTCGACCCGTATGATAAATCGTTATGAGCTCCTTTCCGTCCTCCAGGGGACGTCCCAGGGATCCCCGCTCGCACGAGGCGATCGTCAGCGCGGTCACAGAGCTGGTGATCGAGGTCGGCTACGCCGCGACATCGATGGGGGCGGTGGCTGCCCGTGCCGGTGTCGGCAAGGACACGGTCTACCGACGGTGGCGGGGCAAGCCGGAGTTGGTCTTCGAGGCCGTGTTCACGACCACCGACCATGCTCCGACCCCAGATACCGGAACGCTGGCCGGGGACCTGACCGCACTGCTGCGGGGCCTGGTCGACGAGTTCCACGCACCTGCCGCTGCAGCGGCGCTCCCGGGGCTGCTCGCTGACTTCGCCGCCGATCCGGTGCTGAAGGCGCGCATCCGCAGCGACTTCCTGGCCCCCTCGAAGGAGCGGCTGCTGATCGTCTTCGAGCGCGCCGTGGCGCGCGGGGAGATCGCGGCCGACACACCCGTGGATCTGGTCCTGGACACGCTGGCAGGAGCCGTGTTCTTCCACGTCGGTCTGGTCGGGGAACATCCCGACCGTCAGCTGGCCGGCCGGCTGGCTGCTGTCATAGCCAAAGGAATCGAGATCCGATGAACGGCTGGCTTCTCGCAGCGGGCATCACCGCGTTCGGTGTGGCCGCAGCGCACATCGTCGGCGGGCACCGGGATGTGGTGCGCCCGCTGCTGTCCTGCGGACTCGCAGACGAACCCAAGCGCGTCCTTCATGCCGTGTGGCACATGGTGAGCGTCGACCTGGTGCTCTCCGCAGCCGCCTTGGTCTACCTCGCGCTGGCGGACGATACGTCAGCGACCGGCCTGGTGGCGTGGTTCGTGGCTGCGCACTTCGTAGCGTACGCAGTCGCTTTCCTGGTCGTCACACTGTCGGTCGGCTGGCCGAGGCCACTGCTCCGGCTGCCGCAGTGGATTCTTCTCCTGCCGGTCGCGGTCCTGACAGTGGCGGGCGCCGCGTAGCGACAGCCCCGGAGAGATACAGCCGCGGTGCCCGCGGAGCTGGTCCGAGCCGCCAGCAGCCTCCCCACGCACAACGGTCTCGGTGATGCGGGCTGTGGTTCGGGCATGAGGCAGGGCAGGGAGGGTCTGCCCATGCCGAAGATCTTGCGTGTGGAATTGACGTCTGATCAGAAACGCGAGGTGCGTGAGCGTCTGCGGGCATGCGATCTCGCGCCGGTGCCAGACTGCGTCTGGACTGCGTACGGCTGATGGGGCGGGGCCTGACCGTGCCCGAGGTGGCTGACCTGCTCGAGTGCAACGCCGTCACCGTGCGGGGTGCGGTCCACCGCTTCGCGGCCGGCGGGTTCGACGCGCTGGAGGATGCCCCGCGCCCGGGCCGCCCGGCCTCAGTCACCCGCGAGGACCGCGAGGCGCTGGCCGCCCTGCTGGACGAGTCCGCCCGGCAGGGCCGGACCTGGACAGCCGCCGCGTTGTGCGACTGGCTGGCCGCCGAGCGGGGGGCGCGGGTCTCGGCGGCCTGGCTGACTGAGTTGCTCCACCGGGACGGGTTCCGGTGGAAACGGACCCGGGACACATTGCGGCACAAGGCCGACCTCGTCCTCCAGCAGGCCGCACGGGCCTGGCTGGAGGATTTACGGCTTTACGGCTGGAGGCGCACGAGGGCGTGAGTGACCTGTACTTCCTCGACGAGAGCGGGTTCGCCCCGACCATGCCCACCGGATACACCTGGTCACGGGTAGGACAGCGGGCCGTCGTGCCGCGCGAGGACAAGAAGGGCCGACGTGTGAACGTCCTCGGGGCCCTGGCGGTGGGACAGCATGCCGATCTGGTCTGGGAGAGGACCTGCGGCAAGATCGACGCGGTCATGCTGCTGGAGTTCGTGTGCGTGAGGCTGGCCCGCCTACCCGGCGGGGCCGCCGCACTGGACAAGCCTCCCGCGGGCTTCACACGGGTACGGCCGTGCACCGTCGTCTTGGACAACGCTTCCGCGCACGTGGCCCATGTCTTCAAAGGGCGCCGCGAGGAGCTCGCCGCCATAGGCGTCGAACTCCCTCCCGCCCCGCAGTCCCGAACTGAACGACATCGAGCGGGTGTGGCGCTCGGCGAAGTACGAGGATTACCCAGAGCGCGTCCACACCACCAACGAAGCGATCGGCACCGCAGTCGACCAAGCCCTGAACCTGTCAACGCGCACGCATCAATGGATCAGCAGCAAACTTCACCAAAGCCGCTTAGAGCGCGCAGATCTCGGGCCACCCCGACATGCCAGGTCTGTGGGACATCCTCTACGCCCGGGACCGCAGTACGGGGTCCAGCATGTCCCTGTCGAGCACCGCGGCCTCCAGTGCGCCGGGATCTGCCGGCGATCGGCGTCGTCGCCTGGATGCACCCCCGCCGAGGGCCCAACGGGCAGCGCGAGCTGGCCGTCGGCCGCCCGCGGCAGTGGCACTGCGGCCAGTGCCCGCCGCAGCCGGGCGATATCGCTCCGGCCGCGGCCAGGGCACCGTAGAGCCCGCCGTGCCCGCGGCGGTGCTCGCCCACCAGTGAGACCTCTTGCTTAGGGCGGCAGCCCTCGGCCTTTGTTGCGTACGGCGAATCCGGGCTGCGCAACAACGCAGCAACCCCAAGACTCAATGGCACAGGGCTCGTTTGCCGTCGCCACAGCGACGCGTCTGCATCAAGGCATGGGAGAGGTCGTAACTCCAGGACGGTGTTCCTGTGGCGCTCGGGTCAGGGCCCTACCCAACCGGAGAACACAATGAGCTGCACCGGCTCACGAAGGTGAGGAACGATCTATGCGAATGAGGCGCACACTCGTTGCGGCGCTGGCAGCAGGAGCTTCTGTCGCCGTGTCCATGCCGACTACGGTGACCGCATCCGCCGCCCCTGCCACCCTTGCGTCGTCGGCCGTGAAGTCCTCGGCGCCACGGAGCGCCGTACAGCAGGCGCTTGCTCCGGCCTGGGGCATGTCCGCCCCGGCATCCGCGCATGCGGCCAACGACCCAGAGCAGCCGATGGGGGAGTCTCGTGCAGCCGGTCAGTGCACGTTCGGGAGGTTGTGCGGCAGGGTCCACAATGGCGACAACCGGATTGACCTCCTGATCACCAACCAGTGGTATTACCGCCACCAGTCGTGGACCTGGCGCGTACTCAAGCCCGGACAGGATGGCAGCAACGTCGGCGTGAAGGACGTTGACGGACTGTGGGTTGGGCCCGGCTGCCAGGTAAAGGCGAAGATCAGGGACTTGCTTCCACGCCCTCGGACCTACAACAAGACGTTCGGATACGGCTGGCACAAGGTGAAGGACGATATGAACGTCAAGGTCTACGAAACTTATTGCTGACCTGACCAGGAACTGGTCGGGTGCGGACAAAGTCTGCGGGCAAGATCGCAAGATCGGGCCTCCGCAGAACAAGACTGCCCCGGCCCTGCCCATCCGCCGGCTCCGCGCGTCCAGGAGCCGGCGGACTTCCCGGAGTTGGTACCACATCGCTGATAGCGGGTCCGCTTCCAGGAATGCGCAACCCTGTGGTGCCCCTCCTTGATGCCCTGCCAACCAGGAGCCGAGCTACCCCGCTCATTGAGACGGCACTGTTCTCGATGGCTCGCGCATCGGCTGGCGGTGTACGGCGGGCTGCACTGACCCAAGGCCAATCAGGCGGGGCAGGTCTTGCGGTAGGGAATTTCGGGAATGAACTGCCGCCATTCCTGTCGTGTGAGGTTGCGGGCGACGGTAGTGCAAAGTTGCGCTTCAGTGCGCTGCGGGTCGGTGTTCCACAGCATGGCGGTGTGATCGTCGCTGGCCGTGGCGAGGGTGTGTCCGTCGGGACTGAAGGCGACGGATCGGGCTTGCCGGGTGTGGCCGGTGAGAGTAGCCAGGGGCCTGCGTTGGTCGAGGTCCCAGAGCACGATGGTTGTGTCTGCGTTGGCCGTGGCGAGGGTGTGGCCGTCGGGACTGAAGGCGACTCCAATGGCGGGTCCGGTGTGTCCGGTGAGGGTGGCCAGGAGGGTCCCTTGGGCGACGTCCCACAGCATCACTGTCTGGTCGATGCTGGCGGTGGCCAAGGTGCGGCCGTCCGGGCTGAATGCGACGGCTCTAATCGGTGCGGTGTGGCCGGTGAGCGTGGCCCGGCGGCTGCGCGTGGCCACATCCCACAGCACAGCACTCCGGTCGCGGCGGGTGGTGGCCAGAGTGTGGCCGTCGGGACTGAACGCCACGGTGTTGGCTGTGGCCTGGGTGTCGAGTGTGGCCAGATGGGCGCGTTTGGCGGTATCCCACAGCCTGATCGTCCTGTCCGAGCCAGCGGTCGCCACGGTTCGGCCGTCGGGGCTGTAGGCGACATCCATGACGCGGTCGGTATGTCCGGTGAGCTTGACGGGAGATGCGCGATCCGCTGGGTTCCAGAGGGTGAGCGTGTAGTCGTCGGCACGGGGAGGGTGCTGGGCGGTGCCAGTCGCGGTGGCGAGGGTACGGCCGTCGGGGCTGAACGCCACGGCGTTGACCGGTCCAGTGTTGCCGGCGAGTGCGGTCCGGCGAGTGCGGCGTTTGACATCCCACAGCAGGGCGGTCTGGTCGTCGCTCGCGGTGGCCAGGGTACGGCCGTCCGGACTGAACGCGACCTTGTTCACGCGGTCGGTGTGCCCAGACAGGGGGATCCGCGCAGGATCCCACAGCATGACCGTCCCGTCTTCTCCGGCCGATGCGAGCAGCTGACCGCGTGGATCGAACGCGAGTGCATAGAGATTGCTGGTGTGCCCGGTGAGGGTGGCCTGGCGGATCCGGCGTTCGGCATCCCACAGCATGACCGTGTTGTCGTGCCCCGTGGTGGCCAGGGTGCGACCGTCGGGGCTGTAGGCGATCGCTCTGACTTGTCCGGTGTGCCCGGTGAGGGTGGCCCGGTGGGCGCGGCGCTTGACATCCCACAGCATCGCGGTCTGGTCCTGGCTGGCAGTGGCCACGGTGCGGCCGTCAGGGCTGAAAGCGATGCTGTCGACGGATTGGGCGTGGCCGGTGAGGGTGGCCAGCTGTGCACCGGTCCTGGCGTCCCACAGCCGGATGGTGCGGTCCACGCTGGTGCTGGCCAGGATCCGCCCGTCGGGGCTGAAGGCCACCGCATTCACGAAACCTGTATGACCGGAGAGGGTGAGCCGCCGGGATCGTCGTTCGGTGTCCCACAGCATCACCGTGTTGTCACTGCTGGCACTCGCCACCGCGCGACCATCGGGGCTGAACGCGATGCTCTTGATCTGCTCGGCGTGGCCTGCCAGGATCCCGACTTTCTTGCGTGCCGAGACATCCCAGAGAACCACCTTTTTGTCGTCGCCCCCTGTGGCCAGCATGCGCCCATCACGGCTGAACGTCACCGCTCGCAGCCACGTTGCATGGCCGGTCAGAGTGGCCAGCCGACGACGCCGGTGGGTATCCCACAGTCTCACCGTCTGATCTCGGCTGGCGGTGGCGAGAATACCGTCAGGGCTGAAGGTCGCCTCAGAGACGGCATCGGCATGGCCGACGAGTTCGGCTTGATAGTACTGGTGCGCGGACATGGTCAGCAGAACGCTATGTGCCTCGGGTGTCGGGGCGACGCGGAAAGCCTCCACGCTCAACAGCATCGCCGTGCCTGGTCGGGACTCTGCCAGCCCGAGCGCCTGAGCTGCCAGTTGCCGGGAGATCGCCACCCGCCGGGCCTGCACAGCCTCCTGACGCTGTTGGATGGCAACAACGCTGATGCCTGTGACCACGAGTAGCAACATCGCAAGGCCGGCGGCGAGGTAGCGCAGGTGATGGTTGCGCCGTGCGGCCGCAGTACGCTCGTGGTCGTCCAGGCCGATGCTGGCGTCGAGGAAGGCCCGCTCTGCCGCGTTGAGCTTGTCGCGGTTCCCCTCGTGGGCAGCCCAATCGCGGGCGACGGTCAGCCGTGAGCCGCGGTACAGAGCACCGGAATCCCGGTCCAGTTCCTCCCACACGTGGACTGCCTCGGTGAGGCGCCGCTGCAGGCGCAGGCTTTCGCGGTCTTCCTCGATCCATGCCTGGAGACGGGGCCAGGCGGTGATCAGGGCCTCGTGGGCGAGGTCGGCAAAGTCCTTGTCGAGAGTGACCAGCCGGGCCCGGGCAAGGCGCTCCAGGACCATGGCTGTGTCGTCGGGGTGGCCAGTGCCGAGTTCGCTGCGGTCTGCGGGGCGGCGAGTGTCCTGTGCGCCCTCCCCTGGGGTGATCAGGCGCAGCAGGATAACGCGGGCGACACTGGCCTGCTGGGGCGTCAGCTGGGTATAGAGATCTTCTGCGGTCTTCGCGATAGCGCCGCGGAGCCCGCCTGCGGTTTCATAAGCGGCCTCGGTCAGCGCCCGACCGCGGCGGCGACGCCAGGTCTCCAGGAGCACATGCGACATCAGCGGCAGCCCGCCAGGCTCGGACACGACCTCGTCGACGATCTTCGCAGTCACGGTACGTTCGACGATCAGGCCCGCGGCCGCCGCCGGTTTCACGATCGCCTCGCGCAACTCGGTCGGGCTCATCTGGCCGACTAGCAGATTGGCGTCGCGCAGCCCTTCGGCGAGGTTGCTGTATTCCGCACAGCGGCCGTAGAAATCCGCCCGCACCGCGATAACGACGCGTAATCGGCTCTCGGGATGCCGTGCGGTGAGCAGCAGGTCGATGAATTCCCTGCGCTCGGCGACGTCATGGCAGAGAGTGAACACCTCTTCGAACTGATCGACCACGATGACCGTGTCGCCATCGGTATCTTTCGGCGCGAGTAGGCCGGCATGGGTGCGGACCGGGTGTTCGCCCGGGGCGAGGATCCGGATGGCGGAGGGCCGATCATGCGATACCTCGGTGTGCTGCAGCTGTGGAATCAGTCCGGCGCGCAGCAGCGAGGACTTGCCGCTGCCGGAAGGACCGAACACGGCGGTGAACCGCCGCCGACGCACCAGCTCCACCAAGTCACTGAGGAGCTTGTCCCGGCCGAAGAACCGCTCCCGGTCGCCCGGCTCGAAGCGGGCCAGCCCTTGATACGGCGAGACGGCATCGTCGGCATCGGCCGCTTCCAGAGCCGCGTCCTCGGCCGCCTGGCGCCAGTGCTGCTCCCATTCCTCCAGGTTCCCGTCGCATGCCGCCACGTACGCCAGGGTGACCTGCAACGAGGGCAGTTCTTCGCCCGCTGCGGCCCGCGACAGCGTCGGGACGGTGTAGGGCGTGCGCTGCGCCATCGCCCGGTAGGTGATACCACCTGCCTTCTGCCGCAGCTTCCGCAACTCGAAGGCAAAATGCTGCACTGGACCGGCGCTCGGATCTAACGGACTCTCCTGACGGCCCATACAGTTCCCCCTGTTGTCCCGGCTGGCCAAGGTGAGCGGGCGTCAACCTACACATGCCCATCCGCGACCGCAACGCCTCCCCCTGCCACCTGCGACATCGCTGTGCACCCCATCTGACCAGCGGCGCAGTGGGGCAGAAGGGGAACGCACAACAAGACCGGGCCAGAAGACTCGCTGTGTGACGAGCCGGCCAGACCGACACGGACTCCCAGGTACAAGCCCGACCTCGACCTCTGCTGTGAGGCCCGGATCGTGGAGGTTACGGCCAGCCCAAGTACTTCGGCGACCAGGCGAGAAGTGACGCCCGGTTAGTTCCCGTTCCCAGCGGTATGACGTGCTGACTGCAGCCGTGCCCAGACAGTCTTTCCTGTGCCAGTCGCCGAGTAACCCCAGCTGTCGGTCAGCGCGTTGACGATGCGCAATCCGCGTCCGCGGAGCGCTAGGAGGTCCGCGTTGAGTGAGGCAGGCTCGAGGGGGCTGGGGTCCTTGACGGCGCATGTCACGGCGTTGGCAGTGTGTATGAGGCCGAGCCAGCCCGCGTTGTCGGGCTCCTGCCGGGACAGGGCATGGCGAAGAGCGTTGGTAGCTAGTTCGTTCACGACCATTGCCGCGTCGTCGGCGCATGCCGACAGGCCCCACTGCTCCAGCGTGCTACGCGTGTAATGGCGTACCTGCTGAAGGCTGCTGGGGGAAGCTGTGAAGCGGCGCGCGGTGAAGCGGGGGACCCCCAGCCCCATCGCCAAGCCCCAGTCAGCCAGAACGGGTGAGGTGACCGAGGGTGCAGAGGGTCTGCCTTCAGCCACCCTCTTTTCCTCTCCTCGTTTTGTATGAACGTTCCGGCCTATCGGCCGGTGCTCCCCTTGAACACCCGCTGGGGAACACTCTTTCGTGGGAGTTCAGGGAAGCGCTGATGAGGCTAGTATCTCCAGCAACCCGCCCCTTCATGCAATTGCATATGAGTTCTCATGTGCAGGGAGAACCCTCCGGTGTCCGTACCCGCTGGTGGCCTGATTTCTGTCTCTGCGGGAGGCGGGGTATTCGAACAGCTCGGCGAGAGAGGTCATGATGGAGTGCTTCGACAACGGAGTCCCGGCGAACTCGATCAGCGGCGCGAACTGGGTCAAGAGCAGTGTGAGCAGCGCGCAAGGCAACTGCGTTGAAGTAGCCGTCCTGCCACAAGGAGACGTGGCGGTGCGCAACTCCAGGCATCCCGAAGGCCCGGCGCTCGTCTACAGCCGCTCCGAGATGGCGGCGTTCGTGACGGGCGCCAAGAGCGGCGAGTTCGATCACGTGACAGTCTGAAACCATCGCTGATCAAAGCTAGTTGCGGCGGACGTGCGGGCCTCATCCTGGGATACTGGCGCCTGTCGCCAACCCCTATACAGGAGTTCGCATGTCCGCCTACCCAACGGCTCGAGAGCCATTGGGGGCTCGGGTGGGCCCCCTTCCCCTTCCCCAGGACGGAGAGGGTGAGGACGGCGACAAGCCGGTTGCCGCTGGGAAGGTTCTGGGCGCGCATCTGCGGCACCTCCGGCGGAGCAAGGGCCTGGCGATCAAAGAGGTGGCTCCGCAGATCCGTGCGTCGATCTCGAAGATCAGCCGCATGGAGAGAGGCGAGAGTCCTCCGCGGGAGCAGGACGTCATCGACCTGGTCACTCTCTACGGTGTCCGTGATCCTTGGCAGTTGGCAGAGATCCAGGAACTCTTGAGACAGGCGCAGGCACGGGCGTGGTGGCACCAGTACAGCGATGTCACTCCTGGCTGGCTCAGGCGTCTCATCGGGCTGGAGGATTCGGCCACCGAGATCCGCACCTACGAGGTGCACCTGGTACCGGGCCTCCTCCAGACACCGGATTACACACGGGCCATTGTGAAGGCCGGACTGCCGCACGCCAGCGATGCCGAGATCAAGCGCCGGATGGAGCTGCGAGCAGCCAGGCAGCAGCTTCTTGACCGAGAGAGTCGTCCACGGCTGGTGGCCCTGCTGGACGAGGGGATCCTCCTGCGCCAGGTCGGCGGCCCTAGGGTCATGTGCGGACAGATGCAGCACCTGCGGCGCCTGGCGGTACGTGACCGGGTCAGCATCCGCATCATCAAGTTTGAGAATAGCGCCAGCATCGGTCCCGGAGCGCCGGTCACCCACATGACTTTCGCGGCAGGCGGTCCCTCGGAACTGATCTACTTGGAACAGTTGAACAGTGCCCTCTACCTGAGCAGGAGGGCAGACGTTGACTCCTACCGGCACGTGCTCGATGAGCTGATCTACGCAGCCGAGAACAGGCGGGACAGCATGGCCATGCTGGATGAGGCCATCGCGAGATTCGCTTCCGCGGATTGCGACTGAGCATGGGCAGCTGTGGGCCGCGAGCCCCGGTCAGCGGGTGCGCCCGACCCCTCCGTACTCGATCCACTCGTGGGTCTGCTGGCGGGGGGTAACGTCGGAGTTCGGGTGCCAGGCGGAGATCTCCACCAGCCCGGGGGAGAGGATGTCCATGCCGGTGAAGTAGGCGTCGACTTCGTGGCGCTCCAGGACTCTGCCCCATTTGCCATGGGTGTTCTGTCGCATGAACTCGGTGGTCTCGGCGCGGATCTGCGCGTTGTCGCTGGTGAGCTGGCAGATTACCAGGAAGCTCCCTGGCGCGAGCCGTGCAGCAATCCTGCGCACGACGCCGGCCGGGTCCGACCCGTCGGGAAGACAGTGCAGAACCGACACGAACAGCGCGGCCACCGGGCGGCTGAAGTCGATGAGCCGCCGGACATCCTCGTGGCCGAAGATGGCATCCGGATTGGCAATGTCGGCCTGGATGACGGCGGTCTCGTCGTTCTCGTCTAACAGCGCGCGGCCGTGAGCGAAGACGATGGGGTCGTTGTCGATGTAGACGACGCGCGAGGACCGGTCCACACGCTGAGCGACCTGGTGGACATTGTCCTGGGTAGGGAGCCCGGAGCCGTGGTCGAGGAACTGGCGCACGCCGTGCTTCTCTGCCAGAACCCGCACCACGCGCTGCAGGAAGAGCCGGTTGTTCCGCGCCAGAGCCCGGGTACTGGGAGCAATCCGGAGGAGCTCCGCACACGCTCGCCGGTCGGAGGCATAGTTGTCGTTGCCACCCAGAAAACAGTCGTACATACGGGCCACACTGGGTCTGCTGACGTCAATGGCGTGAGAAATTGTGTTTCTCCCCCTGATACACCTGTCCCCTTGCGTGCCACGCAGGTGACTGCCCTCGGAACGCCCCATAGTAGAGAGTTAGTTGAACAAGAACCAGTACACGAAGGGGGGACAGCAGCGCTCACGAGACGAATCGGGCCGCCTACCGGAGAGAAACAGACGCCGGGCGAACTCTCGGCGGGCCGGACACGTGCCGGGAGTGCAAGGTTCACCGACCGGGAGGGACAGTCCCCAGGATGAAGGCGAGGCGTGGAGGCAGGAGGCGTTCGGCCACCCGCAGTTGAACGCCAAGAGCTGCGACGTCCATCCCCATGAGGTCCGCTGACTCCTCCAGCGCCATCCCCAGGCGGTAATGCAGGAGCACGGCATCCGCTTGCTGATCCGGCAGCACTCGATGGAGGGCATCGGCCTCACCCGCCGGGCCGGCCGCGGACGACCAGCCAACAGCCACGGCCTGACCCAGGACACGCCAGCCCACCGCTGCGGGACACGAACTGCGCAGCACATCACCCCAGATGACGCACAGATCCCGGAACGCGGCCGTCACTGCACCGGCGCCAGCACGCCCGTCACCCAACCGGGCCTCGGCATACCGCATGTACCTCTCCTCATACAGCAGCCGGAACGCGGTGAACCCCAGCGATGCCCGCAAGGCCAGCGCCGAGCTCGGCCGCGCCAAGGACAGCGGACACAGGACAGGAGGCAACCGTGAAGAACCAGCCGGGGCCGGCTCCCTTCTGATCACGCGGGGCCCCAGCCGGTCGTGCCGACGCTCATACCCCATGCGCGCTCGCCCCGGACTCGGCCCCGGGAAGCCCCGAACGCGGCAGCCCACCGCGGGGGAAGACATCGTGAGATGTGAGAAACGCGTAGTGGACGTCCTCCCACAACGGCCGGATCTCCGCGGGACGCCCGCCGAGCCGCGCCACGAGCGCGCTCGTTGTCGTCCAGTCGGGGACCACATCACCGTCAAGGACCTCGCCGGCAGCCTCAGCCGCCAGCTGGTCACCCGCGCTCAGCCGCACAAGATCGGGACAGGCTGCCGCCAGATACAGCCCGCGCAGCGCGTCCTGCAGCCGCCGCGCCGCACCTTCGACCGTCTGCCGGCACGGGGAGGCCACACCCTGAGCGCTCTCCCACAGAATCCGCAGCTCCGACGCCCTGCCCCCGAAGATCGTGGCCAGCATGTGCACCACCGGCCAGGCAGGCACGCGGTCCCCGGCCAGCACCCGCGAGATGTAGGACGGAGACAGATCAGCCTGCTGCGCCGCGTCGCTGATGGTCATCCCGCTCCTGCGCTGCAGGTGGGAAAGCGCCGCCGCCAATTTCTGCGACGTACGAACTGCGGCAGGCGGTGTGCTCGTCGTGCCCTCGGTGGCCGGCGCTGCTGCCGCCGCCTCTCCTTCAGTTGCGGGCGCGGGACGCTGCGCGCCGATGCGGTGCGAAGTACATGGGCCAACTCCCCGTGCACGTCGGGTGAGCAGCCGTTTCACCTTGCTCTCGCCCCATCGCTCCCGCGCGGTGTCCACGGTGACCTGCGCAGCAGTGGCCACAGCCTCCCAGTTGCTCCCGCCCCTGCGGGCGTCATGCACCGCTGCCGCCGTGTAGTAGTCGAGCTCTCTGGCCAGGTTCTGGGCGTGCTCGAGGAGCACCGGCAACGGGACCCGCACGTGCTCGGCTTCCACCAGCCGGGCTGCCAGGACGTGAACATTTTCGGAGATGGGCTGGCCCCACAGACAGGACTCGACGGGCAGCGGCGCACTCTGTCCGTCGCGCTGGCGCTGAGCACGCCGACGGCACGCTTTGTCGCAGTAATCCTTCTTACGGCCCGGTCCCGTTCGCTGCAGGAACCTTCGGCCGCAGTACGCACAGCGGCTGTAGCCGGTCGGAACTCCCACGTTCCGTTTCTCCCTCCCATCCGGTGTTTTCTGTGTCTGCGCGGAGCACAACGGTTGCTCGTCTCCGGTGCTGACACAGCGTTCGGCTGAGTGCCTGCCCCGGGCGCCGTGCGCCCTGAGGCAGGCACTCAGCGCCTCACCTGAGGCGAACCCGCAGGTAACGGACGCCAGATCGTCCGGCAAGGCCGGCCAACGCCAACAAGAGAGCACCTTCGCTAGGCGCCGTCACGGCATCGGTCACCACCACACACACCGCGATACCCACCGCCAGGACGGCACTCAGGTGCACCGTGACATCCCAGACATCCACCACACGGGTTTCCGGGAGCGGAAACAACGGAATGCTAGATTCGTACGTCATCGAGGGCACGCAAGAAGCCCCTCGAAGAATTCGGTCGATCATTGACCTCTCATATCGATCGATGGGCCCCGGGGAGTGGGTGAAGGCCACCCCCCGGGGTTTCCCTTTCGGGAACCAGGACGCTACCCCGCACCACGAGCCCCGCGCCATATCAACGGGCAGTCGTGCAATCAGATCTCCCGTTGCGAAACGCCGGCCCCGACTGAGTGACCCAGTCGTCCCAGAGGCAATACGCGAAGAAATCAGATAATCTGCGACCGAAAAAGATCGGGTATGGCAACCATCCGATCGGGAGCCGGAACATTAGCGAAGACTAAGCAACTTCGAGTCCTCCGTTGCCGAAATTCGTCTAATGGCAACCGCGGGCCGGACAGGTTAGCCCGTTCGAGTGAAGCAAGGGCTCTTGATGCACGTGCATATGCAAAAAATCTCGGCCGCTGCCATGTAACGAGGAGCGTCCCCGTGCACCCTGCGGCCGCCTCCAGGCCGTACGGCGGCCGGCGCGTCGCAGTCAGCCGTCCCACCTCAAAGGGAGTTGACCCGATCGCGGATCTGCCAGAGGGCGTGGCCTGGTGGACGCGGTGCCCTGGAACTCCCGGCCGGGGCCGCCCTGCCAGTGCCGCCCGTAGTGCGGAGACATGGCACCAGCGCAATCGTCCCCACCGCTCGTGCAGAAGGCCGAGCCCGTCTCATGCAAGAGCGCAGGGGCGGACCCGTAATGGCCGCCTCTCCCATGCCCCCGCCTGAACGGCCGGCCCGGCTGCTGCCGTCTGCCCGAGCTGCGCCCTTAGAAGTCATCTCATTTGGTGAGTCGGCGGTAGCAGATGAGGGTGCAGGCGATGCTGGTGAAGGCGAGGAAGTGTTCGGCTTTGCGTTCGTAG
>NZ_JBEXKU010000104.1:0-22264 GCF_040609575.1 Streptomyces sp. NPDC004647
GATGACACGCTGCTGCGAGGGGCCGTTCGGCGCGGTCAGACCGTTGCTGCCACCGTCCTGATTCACCGCGGAACCACGCACCACCGCCAGGACCTTGTGACCGCGCTTCTCGGCGTCGGAGAGCCTCTCGACCACGAGCATGCCCACGCCTTCGGCCCAGCCCGTGCCGTCGGCGTCGTCGGAGAACGGCTTGCAGCGGCCGTCGGCGGCAAGGCCGCGCTGGCGGGAGAACTCGACGAACATGCCCGGCGTGGACAGCACCGTCACACCACCGGCCAGCGCCATGGAGCACTCGCCGTTGCGCAGAGCCTGCGCCGCCAGATGCAGTGCCACCAGCGACGACGAGCACGCCGTGTCCACCGTCATCGCCGGACCCTCGAGGCCCAGTTGATACGAGATACGACCCGACGCGACGCTGGAGGTGTTGCCGGTGAGGCGGAAACCCTCGGTGCCGTCGACCGGGGCGTGCAGATGCGGTCCGTACTCCATGTTCGTGGCGCCGACGAACACGCCGGTCCTGCTGCCGCGCAGCGAGGTCGGATCGATACCGGCCCGCTCCAGGCCCTCCCAGGCGGTCTCCAGCAGCAGCCGCTGCTGCGGGTCCATCGCCGCGGCCTCACGCGGGCTGATCCCGAAGAACTCGGCGTCGAAGTCACCGGCCCCGACCAGGAATCCGCCCCGGCGGGAGTAGGTGGTGCCGGGGTGGTCCGGGTCCGGGTCGTAGAGGCTCGCCAGGTCCCAGCCGCGGTCGGTGGGGAACTCGGACGTGGCGTCCACGCCGTCGACGAGTGCCTGCCACAGCTCCTGCGGCGAGTCGATTCCGCCGGGCAGATGGCAGGCCATGCCGACAATGGCGATCGGGTCGTCGTCGGTGGCGGCCGTCACGGGGGCGGCGGTCCGGGTGTCGTCCGCGGTGCCCAGGACGCCGAGGATCTGGTCGTGCAGATGCGCGGCGAGGGCGCTCAGCGTCGGGTAGTCGAAGAGGATGCTCGCGGGCATCCGCAGGCCGGTCGCCGAGACGAGGCGGTTGCGCAGTTGAACGGAGAGGACCGAGTCCAGGCCCAGGTCGCGGAAGGTCGCGTCGGGGTCGGCGGGGGCGGCGCCGGTGGTCTCCGCCATGTGGTCGGCCAGCCAGCGGACAAGGAATCCGTCCGGCTCGGTGCGGATGCGCTCGCGCAGGGCGAGCGTGGCGGAGCTGAGGTGCTGCTCGGCCTCGCCGGCGGCCGGGCGTTCGTCGAGCCAGTAGCGCCTGCGCTGGAAGGCGTAGGTGGGCAGGTCGACGGTCCGGGCCTCGCCTACCGTCTCGGCCCAGTCGACGGAGACACCGGCGGCCCAGGCTTCGGCGAGGCCGGTGAGCAGCGCCTGCGGCTCGGGGCGGTCGCGGTGCTGCAACGCCACCGCGAGGTCCGTGTCCGACGTGGGGACGAGCGGGGTCAGCACGCTGCCCGGGCCGAGTTCGATGAACCGGGTCACGCCCTGCTCGCGGCAGGCGGCGATCGCGTCGTGGAAGCGCACCGTGGCGCTGAGGTGCCCGATCCAGTAGTCCTCTGTCAGGGCGGCCCCGGTCCGCCCGGTGACGGTGGAGACGATCGGGATGCCGGGTTCACGGACGGCGAGGCCCCGGATCCTGCGGGCGAACTCGTCCAGCATGGGTGCCATCAGCGGCGAGTGGGCGGCGTTGTGGACCCGCAGCCGGCTCGTGCGGTGGCCGCGGGCGTGGAACTCGTCCGCGATCCGGGTGACCGCCTCGTCGGCGCCGGAGAGCACGACGGCCCGTGGCCCGTTGATGACGCCGACCGAGACGTCGTCGACGCCGTCGAGGGCCGCGAGCAGTTCCCCTTCTGTCGCCTCGACCGCGATCATGGCGCCGCCGGGTGGCAGTTCCTCCATCAGCTCCCCGCGCGCGGCGACGAGGGCGGCCGCGTGGGCCAGGGGCAGGGCCCCGGACACATGGGCGGCGACGATCTCGCCGAAGGAGTGGCCGACGAGCAGGTCAGGTGCGACCCCCCAGGAGGTGACCAGGCGGTGGAGGGCGACCTGGAAGGCGAACAGGGCGGGCTGCATGTAGCGCATGCCGTCGAGGGCCTCGGCGGCGGCATCGTCGTCGAGGCCGCCGAGCAGCACCTCGCGCAGGTCGAGACCGGGGACGAAGTGGTCGAGCACCTCGTCGAGGGCGTCGGCGAAGACCGGGTACGTCTCGTACAGTTCCCGCCCCATGCCGACGCGGTGGGAGCCGACGCCGGAGAAGAGGAAAGCCGTCCTGCCCGACGTGGCGATGCCGTTCACCGCTTCGTCGTGGAGGCGTGCCAGGCTCGACGTGAGCTCGTCCCTGTCCGTGCCGACGACGACGGCGCGGTGTTCGAACGTGGACCGGGCGACCGCCAACGACCGGGCGATGTCGGCGACGTGCGCGTCCGGCTGCTGCTCGAGATGGGTGAGCAGGCGGGTGGCCTGCGCGTCCAGGGCGCGGCCGGTGCGGGCGGACAGCACCCAGGGCACGGGCCGGCCGGTAGCGGGGCGGTTCACTGCGGTGTCGGGCCGGCCGGTGTACGGCGCTTCGGCGAGGACGACGTGGCAGTTGGTGCCGCCGATGCCGAACGAGCTGACGCCCGCTACGAGCGGGGCACCGGGGGCGGGCCAGGCGTCGAGTTCGGTCTGCACCCGGAGGTTCAGCTCGGCCAGGGGTATCGCCGGGTTGGGGGTGTTGAAGTGCAGGCTGGGCGGCAGTTGACGGTGGCGCAGGGACAGCGCGGCCTTGAGCAGGCCCACGATGCCGGCGGCGGCCTCGAGGTGGCCGACGTTCGTCTTCACCGAGCCCACCCGCAGCGGCCCGCGGTCCTCGGTGCTCCGGCCGATGACGTCGGACACGGCGGCGGCTTCGACGGGGTCGCCGACCGGGGTGCCGGTGCCGTGGAGTTCGACGTACTGGACGGCCTCGGGGCTGATCCGGGCGTCGGCGTAGGCCCGGCGCAGGACGTCCCGCTGGCCCGCGACTTCGGGGTCGGTGAGGCGGTCGCCGCCGCCGTCGTTGTTGACGGCGCTGCCCTGGATGACGCAGTAGATGGGGTCGCCGTCGGCGACGGCCTGGGCGAGCGGTTTGAGCAGGACCACTCCGCCGCCCTCACCGCGTACGAACCCGTCGGCGCTCTCGTCGAAGGCGGCGCAGCGGCCCTTGGCGGACAGGGCGCCGAGACCGGCCGTGGTCCGCATGCTCTCCGGCGAGAGGATCAGGTTCACACCGCCGGCGAAGGCGAGGTCGGAGTCGCCGCGTCGGAGGCTCTCGCAGGCCAGGTGGACGGCGACCAGCGACGACGCCTGCGCCGCGTCGACGGTGAGGCTGGGGCCCTGCAGTCCGAAGGACCAGGAGACCCGGTTGGCGACGATGGCGCGGTGCCGGCCCGTGAAGTCGTGCAACTCACCGCGCCCTGCCCGGTCGCTACGGGCGGCGAGGGTGGCGTAGTCGTCGGAGGAGACGCCCACGAACACTCCGGTGCGTGAGCCCCGCAGCCGGTCGTCGCGGACGCCGGCGTCCTCCATTGCCTCCCAGACCAGCTCCAGCGCGAGCCGCTGCTGTGGGTCCACGGCGGCCGCCTCGTCGGGCTCCACGCCGAAGAAGGCGGCGTCGAAGGTGCCGACCTCGTCCAGAAAGCCACCACGCCAGGACCGGCTGCCCTCGCCGCGCTCCGCCGGCCAGGACGAGACGGCGTCGGTTCCCTCCGACAGCAGGCGCCAGAACTCTGCCGGGCTGGACGCCGAGGGGACCCGGCAGGCGGCTCCGATCACTGCGATGGCGGTGTCGCGGGCCCCGCCGATCCCCTGGTCACCTGACATGGATGGCTTCATAAGGGGAGTATCGGTTTCCGACCGGGGGCGCGGCTTCGGCCAGAGGATGGGGCTCGGCAGCCGGGCTTCGGTGCAGGACCGTCCCGTGGAACCAGGACTTTCGACCAGGCCTTGGTCCCGACATGACGACGGGGGCGTGCGCACGGTTCAACCGTGCGGACGCCCCCGCTCGATCGCTCCCCGCGCAGCTCTCACATGGCCGCGCCCGACGCGATCAGCTGGGCCCGGGACGCCACATGAGCCTTCGCGAGCACGTTGGAGACATGGAACTTGATCGTCTTCTCGCTCAGGCCCAGGCGGCGGGCGATCTCCTTGTTGGCCATTCCCTTGCGCACCAGTTGGAGCACTTCGGACTCGCGTGACGTCAGTGGTGCGTGCGTGGGCACGGCCGACAGGTGCCGCGGCAGCATGGCGCGCGTGAACCTGAGCAGCGCCCCGCTGAGGCCGGGAGAGACGTAGCCGGTGCCGTCGCTCGCCCGGCGGACCGCCTCCACCAGTTCCTCCTCGGGGTCGTCGCAGTGGACGAGGGCATGCACATTGGCCTGGGTCAAGCCGATCCAGCGCGTGGTGGTGTCCACGTCTCCCACGACGACCAAGGCGGCGTCGATGCTGGTGAGTTCCTGCACATGGCCGATCTGTGACTGCCCCTCCAGCACCACGACATCCGGTAAGTACGACTCCACCGCCGAAGGGAGTTCGACGATGTCGCCGGCCTCACCGACCACGATGAGTGCGGGATCCTGCTCAAGTGCTCTACGAATGCCACGACGTGCGTAGGGATGTGGATCGCATACGATAACTCGCGCCTGACTTATACCGTTCAAGTTGAACGCCCCCTATTGATTTATCCACTTTCCTGTTGCGTGGAATTCACACGGGGGCGAAGAACGCATGCCGATAAACCATTCCTGAACCCGGTCGGCGGATTCGCCTCAATCGGCTCAAATCACCCGGAGAAGACAACAGTCGTACGAATCCGGGCGTGAATGGACAGCATGACGGCGCGCTCGATCTCTTCGCGGAATTCCAGTACTTGCGAATAGCAGACCCATATCCAGCCCGTCGCCCGCCGAAAAGAACTCGGCGGGCTCCGGACTTCAGGACGAGTCGAGATCCGCGATGAGAATCGAAACGCGGCGTACTCCCCCGTGTGTTACACCGTTACTGCGTGGTCACGCGATGCTGGACGTCGATCGCGCCCACCGGACACATCTGGGCAGCCACCTCGACCAGCTCATGGAGTTCCTCGGGCGGCTCGGTGATCTGCAGCCGCACCAGGCCCTCCTCGTCGTCCTGGTCGAACACCTCCGGGACGTTCACCACGCAGTTCCCGGAACCGACGCACAGCTCCCTGTTCACCGTGATACGCATGGTCACCACGTCACCGGCAGCTCGGCCACCCCGAACGTCACCGCCATGGGACGCTGCGGGACGTCGGCCAGGGCCGTCTCGGACCGCAGCTTGGGGAAGCGGCGGGCCAGCTCGACGAGAGCGATCCGCAGCTCGGCGCGGGCCAGCGGCTGGCCGATGCACTGGTGCAGGCCGAAGCCGAACGCCATGTGCCGGTGCGCCTCGCGCCGCTTCGGGTCGAACTCGTCCGGATCGCCGAAGACCGAGCCGTCCCGGTTGGACATCGCCAGCATCGCCACGACGCCCTCGCCCGCGCGGATCTTCTGACCGCCGATCTCGGCGTCCTCCATGGCGAGGCGGGGCAGGCCGGTGCGTACGACGGTGAGGTACCGGAGCAGCTCCTCGACCATGCCCGACGCCAGGCTCGGGTCCTCGCGCAGGGCCTCCAGGTGCTCGGGGTGCTCGAGGAGCACGAGGGCGGAGAGCCCGATCATGTTCGCGGTCGTCTCGTGGCCCGCGACGAGCAGGAGCATGGCCAGGCTGACGAGTTCGTCCTCCCGGAGCTCGCCGGGCACCACGCGCTCGGCCACGAGCCGGCTGAGGAGATCGTCATCGGGCTCGGTCCGCTTGGTCTTGACGAGGTTTCCGAGGAGGACGGCCAGGGCGCCGAGGGCCTCCTCGACCTCCGCCGGGCCGGACTTCCGGTCCATGATCACGCGGCTGTGATGCTGGAAGAAGTCATGGTCGGCGTACGGGACGCCGAGCAGGTGACAGATCGTCATCGACGGCACGGGCAGCGCGAACTCGTTCATCAGGTCCGCAGGCGCCCCGAGGGAGCGCATCCGCTCCAGGGCCTCGATCACGTCCTTCTCGATCAACGGCTCGATCCGCCGGATGTTCTTGATCATGAACTCGGCGGTCAGCATCCGCCGGAAGCGGCTGTGCGCGTCGCCGTCCATGAAGATGAACAGGCCAGAGGCGTCGTCCTGCTTCGGCGGAATCGGATTCAGCACCGGAAACCCGGGCTTGTACTGATCGGAACTGAAACCCGGGTGCCGCAGCAGCTGCCGCACGTCTTCATGCCGGGTAATGAGCCAGGCCCAGCCACCGAACGGAAGCCGGACCTTACCGACGGGCCCCTCGAGTCGGTCCAGGTCAGATCCCTTGACGGGAATAAATGGATTGTCGTCCGGACCGATGAACGGGTAGGCCGGAAGGCCGGCCACATCTATGTCTGCCATGTCTCCCACGGCATCCCCCATGACGTCCCCCACTACTTCAACACCTCGCAGAACTCGGTATTAGAAAGGTGATTCAGCTTAACAAGGAGAATGACCGGGAAACGTCCGCTAGTGGCACAGATCACACAAGTAGCAATAAGTCGGGATCGAAGCTGTAAATCTGTTAGAGAAGTCCTCTACGGCAGTAGTGCCGAGATCTGCCGCGACACCGCGACGGCGACACTCGACATCTGGTCGGTCAGATAGAAATGGCCGCCCGGGTGGGTGTGCAGCTCGAAGCCGCCGTCCGTGTGCTCGGCCCACGAACCCACCTCGTCGAGGGTCACCTTGGGATCGTCGGTACCCACATGCGCATGAACGGGAGCCGCGAGGCGGGGTCCGGCGACATAGCGATAGGTCTCGGCCGCCTTGTAGTCGCTGCGGATGGCGGGCAGCGCCATCCGCAGGAGCTCCTCGTCCTCGAAGACCCGCGCATCGGTACCGCTGAGCGACCGCAGCTCCGCGACCATGCCCGTCTCGTCGCGCAGGTGCACGGGAGCGGCATTCTCACGCCGCCGGGAGGGCGCGCGCCGGCCGGAGGCGAAGACCACGAGCGGCCGGGCCCCCTGCTGTTCGAGACGCAGCGCGAGCTCGAAGGCGATCATCGCGCCCATGCTGTGCCCGAAGATCGCGAGCGGCCGGTCGGCCCACGGGAGCACCTCGTCGACCAGCGCGTCGGCGAGGCCGGTGATGGAGTCGATGCACGGCTCGTTGCGGCGGTCCTGGCGCCCCGGGTACTGGACGGTGAGCACGTCGACGTCGGGCCCGAACGAGCGGGAGAAGGGGAGGTAGAACGACGCGGAACCGCCGGCGTGCGGCAGGCACAGCAGCCTCGCGCGCGCGTTCGCGGCCGGGCTGTACCGGCGGATCCACGGACTGGTCTCGGTGATGTTCGCGGTCACCTTCGTGCCTTTCGGGGCTCAGGCAGCGGCCGAGAACGCGAACCGCACGGCGGTCAGCTCTTCCGACAGCTCCCACAGGCGGCGGCAGGTCTCGGCGTCGGAGGCCCTCGGGGCCAGCGCCACCTGCTTCGGTGCGCCGCGCAGCTCGGCCATGCCGTCAGGACCGATGAACTGCCCGCCCTCCACGTTCGGGGCGGTCGCCGCGTACAGCTGAGAGAGCGCGCCCTGGTCCGGGGACTGGGCGAGCGGGAGGAGGAGGCGGCCGAACAGCAACTTCACCATGCCGACCGGCGAACTCGTCTGGAGGTTGGTCGAGGTGTAGCCGGGGTGTGCGAGCAGGCTTCGCACCGGGCTGCCGGCCGCGGTCAGCCGCTTGTGGAGTTCCCAGCCGAAGACGGCGTTGGCCAGCTTCGACTGGTTGTAGTACCCCATGGGCGAGTACTTGCGCTCACCGGAGAGGTCGTCGAAGAAGATGGTGCCCTGCCGGTGGTTGGGCGAACTCACCGTGACCACACGGGGGTTGTCCCCGGCCTCCAGCAGGTCGAGCAGTAGACCGGTGAGCGCGAAGTGGCCGAGGTGGTTGGCCGCGAACTGCACTTCGTGACCCTGCGGGCTGAGCGTCCGGGGTGGCGCCATCAGGCCGGCGTTGTTGATGAGCACGTCCAGGTACGCGCGGTCGGAGTGCAGCTGCTCGGAGAAGGCGCGGACCGAGTCCAGGTCCGCCAGGTCGAGTTGGCGCACCTCGAGCTGGGCGGCCGGGTGCTCCGCAGTGATCTCCGCGACCGCCCGGCGCCCCTTGGCCTCGTCCCGTACGGCGAGGATCACGTGCGCGCCCTTGCGGGCGAGTGCCCGGGTGGTCGCCAGACCGAGGCCGCTGTTGGCCCCGGTGACGAGGACCACGCGCTTGCTCTGGTCGGGGATCTGCTCGGCGGTCCAGCGCTGCTGATTGCTCATACGGCATAAGCTGCCTCATGTGGCATTCAGTGTCAAGACCGATCCTTGATGCCACCGATGGCATGGCATATACGATGGAGGGGTGACTACTCGCCCTGAAGTGAGCCTGGCCCAACGCAAGCGTCAGCTCGTCTCGGACGAGCTGACCGGAGCCGCGCTGAAGCTGCTGGCCCGGAAGGGGTTCGACGCGGTCACGGTCGACGAGATCGTGATCGCTGCCGGCGTGTCCAAGCGGACCTTCTTCCGGTACTTCGCGTCCAAGGAGGACGTGGTCATCCAGTTTTTGGCCGAAATGGGCACCGGCATGCGCGCCGAGCTGGCGGGCCGCCCCGCTCAGGAGCCGCCGTCGGTGGCGCTGCGGCACACCGTCTGGGTCTCCATCGACGCCTGCGCCGGCCATGCCGACCAGGCGCTGCGCGTGGTGCAGCTGATTCTGTGCACGCCCGCCCTGCGCGCCCGTTTCCTGGAGCGTCAGGCACAGTGGCGCGACGGACTCGCGGCGGAGGTTGCCGACCGCCTGGGCCTGGATCCCGCGACGGATCTGTACCCACAACTGGCCGCCGGAATTGCCCTGACCGCCTTCGACACCGTGCTGCAACGATGGAGCGACAGCGACGGCGCCGAGGA
Organism: Streptomyces sp. NPDC004647; assembly: GCF_040609575.1. Lineage (NCBI taxonomy): Bacteria > Bacillati > Actinomycetota > Actinomycetes > Kitasatosporales > Streptomycetaceae > Streptomyces > Streptomyces sp. NPDC004647. Next base: position 8,957 of record NZ_JBEXKU010000104.1, read on the forward strand.
TCCCGCCACACTGACCGACCGGGCCTTCGCCGTCATCGCGCCGGCGCTGGACGCCGTCGCATAGGAAGAGGCGGAGGGGTCCACGTCGACGACGTGGACCCCTTGACCGTTTTCGTGACGGCCCACAAGGTCAGGAAATCTACAGGTGTCGGCCGACACCGCCCGCCGACACCTGCACCATGACGACAGGTCCGCCCAGGAACTAGGAACCCGCACGAGAGGTGGTGACGGCGGGCTTGGGCGCGCCACCCGTGCGCACCGAAACGCCGCGCCGTCCGGCCAGCCGGCACCCGAGGCAGCCCGCGTGCCCCTCGCGTGCGGTGCGGTCCCGCACCCTGAGGCCCCGCTGGTCGGCGGCCCGCACGCCGGGCGGCTTGCCCCAACCCGCGAGGTGCAGGCGCCACGCGACCAGCGCCGCCAACGCCATGACGACCGGCCCCACCCAGATCCCCGGGCTCCAGCCGACGATGCCCCCGCCGGCGGCCGCAGCCCCGACTATGGCGATGGCGCAACCGGACCACCCCGCGATGGTGTGGCCCTCGTCGTGCTGATGTCCGCTCACGTGCCTGCCTCCTCGCGCCCCCCGGGCCATGGCACGGCACGCCGTGGCACGGCCCGACGCCGGGCCTTATGATGTCTTAGCAAGTGAGGAATTTATCTTAAGATCTAAGGGAATTCAATGGAGGGCAAGCCCCGCCCCGCCGCCTCCGCCTCAGACGCGATCAGCGCGATGGACGACCTCGTCGCGACGAGCGTCGTCGGCCAGCAGGAGTTCGCCCGCAACCTGGGGTTGGGCGTCACGGACCTCATCTGCTTCGCGTACGTCCTGGAGGCCGGGGACTCCCCGGTCACCGCCGGCGACCTGGCCGGGCGCGCGCACGTCACGACGGGAGCGGTGACCGGCATCCTCAACCGCCTGGAGCGCGGCGGCTTCGTGACCCGCCGGCCGGACCCGGCCGACCGGCGCCGGGTGCGCATCACCGCGGTCCCGGCCGCTGCCGAACGTGTGCAAGCCGTCTACGGGCCGTACTCCGCACTCCTCACGGAACTCTTCGCGGACTACACGTCGGACGAAACCGCCGTACTCGCCGACTGGTTCACGCGCGCCGCTGCGCTGGCACGTACTTACCTGGAGGAGTCGTGCTAGAGCGCGTCTTCCGGCCGCCGGATACGCCCAACCACAGGACTCGGACTCCCCCGCGACAACAGCCACCCCAGCAGCGCAGGGCACGATTACCGCATGCGAGCGCCTCATCAGCCGATCACGAGCGCCCGCTGCACAAGGAGTTCGGGCTGCTCACTCTGATCGTCGACATGCAAAAGAGGGTGGTGACCGTGGAGTCACAGCCCTCTCTGACGTCGCAGGCCAGGGCCAGCTCGAAGCCGCCGCCGTACGCGTAGCCGTTGACGCGTGCTACGACCGGCTTGCACAGGTCGACTCGCTGGCGATCAGGTTGCCTCCTCGGGGTGCAGGCGGCCCAGTAGCTCGTAGAGACTGCGGCGGCCCTCCTCATCGAGACGCGCGAAGGCTGCCGAGGTGGCCCGCATGTCGGCGCGGATGAGGCGGACGGCCTCCCTTCCCTCTTCGGTGGCGACCACGTTCTTGATCCGCCGGTCGGCCGCGTCGAGGTGCCTGGAGACCAGTCCGCGTGCCTCCAGTCGGTCGACGAGTCCGGTGATGTTGGAAGCGTCACAGGCGAGCCGTCCTGCGAGGGCCCGCATGGGCAGCGGTTGCCGCAACAGGATGAGCATCTTGGCCTGCGTCATGGTGAGCCCGTGTACTGCGGCCGCCGCGGTGAGATCCCGGTAGTAGCCGGCGGCGGCGCGTGCCAGGCGCTCCAGGAGCTCGACATAGGTGGGATCGCTGCCCTGCGGGGCTGGGGTCGCGGAGGCCTGGTGCGCGGCGGGAGTGCGGGACATGGCTCCCAGTCTAGGTGAGAATCAAAGTTTGACATCATCAACCTTTGACCCCTACCGTCGGATCTCGTTGCTTGAGTGCATCAAGCAACTACTCGTTGAGCCGAGCCCCCGTCGGGCTCCGGCCCCACGTCCCCGCCCGGAGAGAGCACCCGTGTCCCAAACCCTTGTCCCGCCGCCCGGCCGACACTCCCGCGACATCGCAGTCGTCCTGGTCCTGAGCCTCGCCGCCATGGTCGTGTCGATGATGCAGACGCTGGTGGTCCCGATCCTCGGTCTGATCGGGACCAGCCTCGGCAGCAGTGCTGCCGAGGTCAGCTGGGTGACGACCGCGACCCTGCTCTCCGCGGCCGTCTTCACCCCCCTGCTGGGCCGCTTGGGCGACCAGCGGGGGAAGAAGCCGACCCTGATCGGCGTGCTGGTGGTGATGATCGCCGGCTCGGTCCTGGCGGCCACCACCGACTCGCTGCTCTGGCTGATCGTGGGCCGAGTTCTCCAGGGGGCCGCCACGGCGATCTTCCCGCTCGCGCTGTCGGTGCTCCGCGAGGAGGTCCCGGCCCACCGGCTGCCCGGAGCGATGTCACTGGTCAGCGGCACCCTGGCCTTCGGCAGCGGCTTCGCGCTGGTCAGCACCGGCCTGCTGACCCGCGGCGAGGACGCCGACTACCACCGCGTCTTCTGGCTGGCCGCCGGGCTGGCTCTGGTTACGCTCCTCGCCGTCGTCCTCCTCGTACCGGCAAGCCGCGCCAAGATCGGCGGGCGCACCGACCTCCTCGGCGCGCTCACCCTCGCGCTCTTCCTGGTTCTGCTGCTGCTGCCGATCTCCCAGGGGCACGAGTGGGGCTGGACGTCCGCCCGCACCCTGGGCAGCTTCGCCGGAGCGGTCGTCATGGCCGGTGTCTGGGCCTTCACCGAGAGCCGCGTGCGCGAACCGATGGTCGACATGAAGATGTTCCTCCACCGTCCGGTGCTCTTCAGCAACCTCGCGGGCCTCTTCGTCGGATTCGGGATGTTCGCCCAGTTCCTCGGTGTCTCCTATCTCGCGCAGGTCCCGCGGGACATCGCGGGCTACGGCTTCGGCGCCTCCGTCCTCCGCGCCTCCGTCGAGTACCTGCTGCCCAGTACGATCGCCTCCCTCGTCGCCGCCCAGTTCGGTGGCGTGCTGATCCGCAGGATCGGCCCCCGTCTCACCCTCGCCCTGAGCGCGGTGGCCGGCATCGCCGGCTTCGCGTGGCTGGCCGCCGCACACTCCTCGACCCCCTCGGTCATCGGTGCCGGAATGGCCGTCGGAACAGCCATCAGCCTCGGCTACGCCGCGATGCCCGCCCTGATCGTCGCGGGGGTGCCGCCCCACCAGACCGGCATCGCCAACGGCATCAATTCCATCTCCCGGTCCGTCGGCAGCTCGATCGGCAGCGCACTGATCACGACGCTGCTCGCCTCCAGGACCATCGAGCACCTGCCGGCCGGGGTGCCCCCGCTGCCCGCCGAGAGCCAGTTCACCCTGAGCTTCACCATCGCCGGTGCCGCCTTCGCCTGCGTCCTGGCCATTGCGCTGGTCGGCCTGAAGCGGCAGCGGCAGGCGCCCCGTGCGGAACACCGGCACGCCGCCGAGACGGCCCCCGCCACCGCGGCTGCCTGACGACCCACCCGATCTGCACCACTGCGATCTGCACCACCGCACGACCGCACCACTGCACCACCGCACCAAGGAGCCCCACCATGAAGGCCATCACCTACCGCACCTACGGCGGCCCGGACGTCCTGGAGTACGGCGACGTCCCGAACCCGAAGCTCGGCGCGGACGCCGTACTGATCCGCGTGAAGGCCGCCTCCGTCAACCCGGTCGACTGGAAGATCCAGGCCGGATACCTGGACGGCATCATGGACACCGTCTTCCCCGTCATCCCCGGCTGGGACGTCGCGGGCGTGGTCGAAGAAACCGGCGCCGGGGTCACCGAGTTCGCTCCGGGCGACGAAGTGATCGGCTACGTCCGTGAGGACTTCGTCTCACGCGGCACCTTCGCCGAGTACGTTGCCGCCCCGATCCGTACGCTCGCCCGCAAGCCCGCCGGCCTCACCTTCGAGGAGGCCGCCGGCCTCCCGCTGGCCGGCCTCACCGCATACCAGTCGCTGACCCGCGCCCTGAACGTGGGCAGCGGCGACACCGTGCTGGTGCACGCCGCGGCGGGTGGCGTCGGCTCCCTGGCCGTACAGATCGCCCGAGCGCTCGGCGCCCGCGTCATCGGCACGGCGAGCGACCACAACCACGACTACCTGCGCGGGCTCGGTGCCGAGCCGGTCGCCTACGGCGAGGGCCTCACCGACCGCGTCAACGCCCTGGCGCCGCAGGGTGTCGACGCCGTCCTCGACCTCGTCGGCGGCGAGGCCCTGAAGATCTCCCCCGGGCTGCTCGCCGAGGGCGGCCGACTGGCCTCCGTCGCGGACGGCGCCGTCCTCGGCCTCGAAGGCCGGTACGTCTTCGTCCGCCCCGATGCCGAGGACCTCCAGGCGCTCACCGTCCTCGCCGAGCGGGGGCAGCTGAGCGTGGAAGTGGCCGCCACGTTCCCGCTCGAGCAGGCCGCCGACGCGCAACTGCTCAACAGGGAAGGCCACACCCGCGGAAAGGTGATCGTCAGCGTCGCCTGAGGGCACCACCGCCCGCACGCCACGACCGGCACACCCCTTGCCGGACCAGAAGACACCCCACCACCGCGCGACCCGTGCGCACTTTGAAGGAGACAGTTGTGACCACAGTTCTGTTCGTCGTCACCGGCGCCGACCACTGGACGCTCGCCGACGGCACCCTGCACCCCACCGGCTACTGGGCTGAGGAACTCGCCACACCACACCGGCTGTTCCGCGAGGCCGAGTTCGACGTCACCATCGCCACACCCGGCGGCGTGGCCCCGACCGTCGACGCCGTCAGCCTCGCTCCCGAGTCCACCGGCGGCAAGGAGCAGGCCGACGCCATCGCCGCGTACCTCGAGTCCATCCGCGCCGAGCTGGAGAACCCGGTCAAGCTCGAAGAGGTCGACCTCGACGCGTACGACGCCGTCCTCTACCCCGGTGGCCACGGCCCCATGGAGGACCTCTCCGCCGACGCCGGCTCCGGCCGCCTGCTCACCGCTGCGCTGGACTCCGGCAAGCCTCTCGCGGTGCTGTGCCACGCTCCGGCGGCCCTGCTCGCCGCCCGGCGCGAGGACGGCAGCTGGCCGTTCGCCGGGTACCGCATGACCGGTTTCACCAACGCCGAGGAGACCGCAGCCGGTTTCGCCGCCAAGGCCACGTGGCTGCTCGAGGACCGCCTGGTGGAACTGGGTGCCGACTTCGACGCCGCCGCCCCGTTCACCGCGCACGTCGTGGCGGACCGCAATCTGCACACCGGCCAGAACCCCGCCTCCTCCGAGCAGCTCGCCCGGAACATCATCGAGATCCTCAACCGCGGCTGATCCCCTTGCCCGACGCCGGCGCCCGGGCCTGTCCCGTGGCGCCGGCGACAGCTCCCCCGTCCACGTCCCGCACCTGTGAGGGAACCATGAACAACTCTGCGCCCGAGCAGCCCGCCGAGCTCGTCGCCCGGCTGCGCGCCACCTTCCGCACCGGCACCACCAAGCCCGTGGCCTGGCGTACCGGGCAACTGCACCGGATGCGTGCCCTGCTCACCGAGCACGGTGAGGAGCTCGCCGCGGCCCTCCGCGCCGACCTGGGGAAGAGCGCCACCGAGGCATACCGCACGGAGATCGACTTCGTCATACGGGAGATCGACCACACCCTGGAGCACCTCGACGGCTGGCTGCGGGCCGAACAGGCCCCCGTCCCCGCGTTCATGGGAGAGGCGAGTGCCTGGACGCAGTACGACCCCCTGGGCGTCGTACTGGTCATCGCCCCCTGGAACTACCCGGCTCAGCTGCTGCTGGCCCCGGTGGCCGGTGCCCTGGCCGCGGGCAACGCGGTGGTCGCCAAGCCCAGCGAACTGGCCCCGGCCACGTCCGCCGCCCTGGCCCGCCTCCTGCCGCAGTACCTCGACACCGACGCGGTCGCCGTGGTCGAAGGCGGGATCCCTGAGACCACCGCCCTGCTCGAGCAGCGCTTCGACCACATCCTCTACACCGGCAACGGCACGGTCGGGCGCATCGTGATGGCCGCGGCCGCCAGGCACCTCACCCCCGTCACCCTCGAACTGGGCGGCAAGTCCCCGGCGTTCGTGGACCGGGGCACCGACCTGGACACGGTCGCCGCCCGCCTCGCGGCCGGGAAGTTCCTCAACGCCGGACAGACCTGCGTCGCCCCCGACTACGTCCTCACCGACCGTGAGACCGCACGCGCACTGGAGGGCGCGCTGGCCAAGGCCGTAGAGGAGCTGTACGGACCGGACGCGTCCGGCTCCCCGGAGTACGGCCGTATCGTCAACGAGCGCCACTTCGACCGGCTGACCGCCCTCCTCGATTCCGGCCGCCGGGTCACCGGCGGGGCGTACGACCGGGACACCAAGTACATCGCGCCGACCGTCCTGGCCGAGGTGTCACCGGACGCGCCCGTCATGCAGGAGGAGATATTCGGTCCGATCCTCCCGATCGTCGAGGTGGCCGGGCTCGACGAGGCCATCGACTTCATCAACGACCGCGACAAGCCGCTGGCCCTGTACGCGTTCACCGAATCGGACACCACCCGGGAGCGGCTCGCCGCCGACACCTCCTCGGGTGGCCTCGGATTCGGCCTGCCGCTGGCCCATCTCACCATCTCCGACCTGCCGTTCGGGGGGGTCGGCGAAAGCGGCATGGGCAGCTACCACGGCCGCTACTCCCTCGAGACCTTCAGCCACCGCAAAGCCGTCCTCGCCAAGCCCCTCAGCTGATCCCCCTTCAGCCGGTGTGAGCACAGAAGAAGGAGTTATCCCCATCATGAACGCCCTTCCCACTACCAGCCGTGAATGGCACCCGGTCGCCCGCCCGAACGGTGCGCCCCGGCCGCAGGACTTCGCCCTGCGCGAGGTGCCCCTCGCCGCGCCCGGCTCCGGTCAGATCCTCGTACGCAACCTGCACCTGTCGGTCGACCCGTACATGCGCGGCCGGATGAACGACGTGAAGTCCTACGTCCCTCCCTTCCAGCTGGACCAGCCGATGGACGGGGGCGCGGTCGGCGTCGTCGTCGCCGTGGGCGATAACTCCCCCGCCGGGACCGCCGCAGTGGGTGATCACATCCTGCATGGGCTCGGCTGGCGGGAGTACGCGCTCCTCGATGCGGCGGACGCCGTGAAGGTCGACGCCGGGAACGCTCCGCTGAGCACGTACCTCGGGGTCCTGGGCATGCCCGGACTGACCGCCTATGCGGGCCTGCTGCGCGTGGCGGAGTTCCACGAGGGCGACACCGTCTTCGTCTCCGGCGCGGCCGGCGCGGTCGGCAGCCAGGTCGGGCAGATCGCCAGGCTCAAGGGCGCCAAGCGGGTCATCGGCAGTGCGGGCTCGGACGAGAAGGTCCAACTGCTCCTCCAGAAGTACGGCTTCGACGCCGCCTTCAACTACAAGAAGGCGCCCGTGGCCGAGCAGCTCAAGGCCGCGGCCCCGGACGGCATCGACGTCTACTTCGACAACGTCGGAGGCGACCACCTCGAGGCGGCGATCGGCGCCCTCAACGTGCACGGCCGCGCAGCGCTGTGCGGGGCCATCGCCCAGTACAACGCGACCGAGCCGGCCCCCGGCCCACGCAACCTCGCACTCGCCATCGGCAAGCGCCTCACCCTGCGCGGCCTGCTGGTCTCCGACCACAACGACCTGCAACAGCAGTTCGTGCAGGAGGTCGGCGGCTGGATCCGCGACGGGAAACTGCACTACGAGGAGACCGTCGTGGAAGGCATCGAGAACAACCTCGAGGCATTCCTCGGCATGCTCCGCGGCGACAACACCGGCAAGATGATCGTCACCCTGCCGGCACGGGCCGCAGTCGACAACTGACCATCGTGGGCGGGACTGCACGGCAGAGTCCGCACTCACCTCAGCGCGTGGGCCCGGCGCTCGTGCTACCGGGCCCACGCCGGGGTTTGCATGGTGTCAAGAAACGGACGTCGACTCCCGTGATCGGCAGTTGCGCCAGGCGTACCGTCGCACGTTCCGGCCGCCCACCATTCCCGTGTGACAACCTCGGGCTGCGCCGCGGGCCAGCCCCGCGCGGCGCGGCGGCCCGGACCGCGACTCCTACCTGGAGGGTCGCGGTCCGGGCGGCCCGTAACCGCCGGGTCCCACATCTGCGGTGGTGGCGTCAGTTGAATGTCCCGGCCTCGCCGGCCAGCCGCATCAGCAACGGCGAGGGCTCCCAACCGTCATCTCCGTGGAACCGCCTGAGTCCGGAGAGGACATGTGCGGCACCCACCGTGTCGGCGTAGAACATCGGTCCGCCGCGGTACCTCGGGAAGCCGTACCCCGCGATGTAGACGACGTCGATGTCCGAGGCGCGTAGGGCTATGCCTTCATCGAGGATGCGCGCGCCCTCGTCGATGAGTGCGAAGACGAGTCGCTGCACGATCTCATCCGCCTCGAAGGTACGGAGCTCGGTGCCATGCTTGGCGTGGAATGAAGCCAGCAGGTCTTCGACAACAGGGCTCGGGATCGCCTCTCGGCTGCCGGGCGCGTAGTCGTACCACCCGGCACCAGCCTTCTGCCCGAACCGTCCCCTTTCACACAGGGCATCGGAGATCTCCTCCCGGGGCATGCCGGGGTCCTCCGCGTAGCGCCTCTTGCGGATCGCCCATCCGATGTCGTTGCCCGCCAGGTCGGCCGTTCGGAACGGGCCCATGGCGAAACCGAAGTGCTCTGCGGCGGAATCGATCTCGGCCGGTGTCGCGCCCGCGCGGAGGAGTGCCGTCGCCGCATCCCGGTACTTGGCCAGTATCCGGTTGCCGATGAAGCCGTCGCATACCCCGGCGACCACGCCGGTCTTGCCGATCCGCTGTCCCACCGCCATGGCCGTGACCAGCACGTCGTCCGCGGTCTTGGCCCCGCGCACGATCTCCAGCAGTTTCATGACATTCGCGGGGCTGAAGAAGTGCATGCCGAGGACATCCCCGGGGCGCCCGGTCACCGCGGCGATCGCATCGATGTCGAGGGTCGAGGTGTTCGACGCCAGAATCGCGCCGGGTTTCGCCACCTCGTCGAGCCGGGTGAACACCGAACGCTTGACGTCCATGTCCTCGAAGGCCGCCTCGATGACCAGGTCGCTGTCCGACACGTCCGCATAGTCCAGGGTCGGCGTCAGGAGCGCCATGCGCTGCTCCAGCCCGCCGAGCGTCAACTTCCCCTTGTCCACTTGACGTTGGTAATTGCGGCGCATGACGTCCAAGCCGCGGTCGAGCGCCTCCTGGCTGCTCTCCACGATGGTGACCGGAATCCCCGCGCCCAGAAAGTTCATCGCGATGCCGCCGCCCATCGTTCCGGCACCGATGACGGCCACCTTGTCCACCGTCCGTGCCGGCGTCTCGGGCGGGACGTCGGAGACCTTGCGGGCCGCCCGCTCGGCGAAGAAGGCATGGCGCAGCGCGGCACACTGCTCGCCGCTCATCAACTCCAGGAATGCCGTGCGCTCCTCGGCCAGGCCCTCCTCGAACGGTGTGGTTCCCGCCTTCTCGACCAGTGCCAGAGCCTTCGCCGGTGCCACGAATCCGCGGCTGCGCCGGCGCAGGCGCTCTCGCATCGCCCTTACCGCGCCCGCATCGTCGCGACCGACGCTCAGGTCCCGAACCCGAGGGAGCGGCCGTACCGCGGCGACCTCGACCGCGAGTTCCATCGCCGCCGCCATCACGTCACCGTCCACGATCCGATGGAGCAGCCGTTGCCCCGGGAGGTCTCCGAGCGCCCGCGCCGTACAAGGTGCCCCGCCGCTGATCATGTCCGCCGCGACGTCGGCTCCCACGACACGTGGCAGTCGCTGCGTGCCGCCGGCGCCGGGGACCAGCCCGAGGTGCACCTCGGGGAGGCCGATCCTGCTGCTCGATGTCGCGACCCGATAGTGGGCGCCCAGCGCGAGTTCCAGTCCGCCGCCCAAACAGGTGCCGTCGATCGCCGCCACGACCGGCTTGCCTGCGTCCTCCAGGGCCGCGATGACGTCGCCGAGGCTCGGTGCGGCGGTCGTCCTGGGCGTGCCGAACTCCGAGATGTCGGCCCCGGCCGAGAAGGATCCCTCGCGGCCGGTGAGCACGATGGCATCGACATCGGCGGAGTCCAGGGCGCGCTGCAGACCCTGCACGATGCCCTTCCGCGTTACGTGCCCGAGCCCGTTGACCGGAGGGTTGTCGATGCGGAGGATCGCTGTGCGTCCGGTGACGCTGTACTGGATGGACATGCGTGGCACCACTTCCTGAATGCGTTGATCAGTGGACGTCGGCGATGGTCGGGGCCGGGGGGATTACGGAACGCTCGCTGAGGCGTGCGCACCATGCGTCCCTTCCTCTGTGTCGCGGCCCGCCATCGACCGGGGCCGGTCGAAGCGCATGAGTCCCTCCTGCGCGACGGCGGCCACCAGACGCCCGCCCGTGTCGAACAGCCTTCCGCGGGTGAGCGCCCGGCCGTGCTCGGCCGAAGGGGAGACCTGGTCGTACAGCAGCCACTCGTCCGCGCGGAAGGGACGCAGGAACCACAGCGAATGGTCCAACGATGCACCCTGTACGACGGCTTGGGGATGTGGCAGCCGCGCGGATCCCAACAGCGCCATGTCGCTGAGATAGGTCAGCGCGCAGGTGTGGACGGCACCGTCGTCCGGCAGCTGACGTCCGTACCGGATCCACACCCGCTGGCAGGCCGGCGCCTCCGGAACGTGGCCGATCTCCCCTCTGGGCACCCATCGCATCTCCCAGTCGCGCCATTCCGCGGGCCGCGGCATGCTCCAGCCGCTGATGAGGTCGGACTCCGGGATGTGGCCGGGTGCCGGCACCGCCGGCATGTCCACCTGGTGGGAGAACCCTTCATCCCCGAGGTGGAAAGACGCCGTCATCGTGAAGATTGCCTCCCCCGCCTGGACTGCGGTCACCCGGCGGGTGCAGAAGCTGCCGCCGTCGCGGATCCGCTCGACAAGATGATCCGTCGACTCGTGCGGACGGCCGGGCCGCAGGAAGTACCCGTGCATCGAGTGGGCCGAGTACGACCGGTCGAGGGTACGCGCCGCGGCCATCAGCGACTGGGCGGCGATCTGGCCACCGAACGTCCGCGGCCACTGGCTGGGGATCGGGCCGGACCGGAACCGGTCCGGTGCGATCTCGTCGAGGGCCAGGACCTCTGGCAGGCCGGCCATCCTTCAGCTCCTCTCGCCCGTCACGCGGACGCCGCCCCGCGCAGTTCGCGGCGCAGGATCTTGCCACTGGTGGTCTTGGGCAGCTCGTCGCGGATGCTGACCTTCCGAGGGGCCTTGTAGGCGGCCAGGTGTTCGCGGCAGTAGGCGACCAGCTCTTCGGGCTCGACGGATCCGCCGGGCCTCAGGCTGACGAAGGCCGCCACCGTCTCGCCGCGGTACGGGTCGGGCACCCCCACCACGGCGGCCTCGCGCACCGCGGGGTGCCGGTAGAGGACATCCTCGACCTCGCGAGGCCACACCTTGAAGCCCGAGGCGTTGATCATGTCCTTCTTGCGGTCGACCACGTACACCCAGCCATGCCGATCCATGAAACCGACGTCGCCGGTGAGCAGCCGCGCGTTCGGGATCGACTCCGCGGTGGCCTCGGGCCTGTTCCAGTACGCGGGCACCACCATGGGGCCCTCGACCGCGATCTCGCCGACCTCGTTCGGTCCCAGGTCTTTGCCGTCCTCGCCGACGATACGGACCATGGCGGTGGGAAGCGGCAGGCCGATCGACAGGGTGCCTGAGTCGGGATCCACGGGAGCCTCCCTGTCCATGGGCACCACGACGCACGGGGCACTGGTCTCGGTGAGCCCGTAGCCGTTGCGGATGTACCGTCCCGTCTGCTCTTGGAACCGCTCGACGACCGCGGGGGGCAGCGGGGCGCCGCCGGAGTTGAGTGTCCTGAGCGAGCCGAACACCTCTGCGGAGTAGTCGGGGTGTGCCATCAGCGCCATGTACGCGGTGGACGGCCCGACCATGAAAGCGGGCCGTTCCCGCTTCAGCGCGTCGATCACCACCCCCGGCTCGAAGCGGTAGGCGAGTACGAGAGGGCTCGCCAGGTCGACCGCGTTGAGCAGTTGGACGACCATGCCGGTGATGTGGAACAGCGGGGCCAGCGCGAATATCGGTGAGCCCACGGGGACCTGGTCGTACAGCCGCAGCAGCACCGCGTTGACGGTCAGGTTGCGGTGGGTGTTGGTCGCTCCCTTCGGAAGTCCGCTGGTGCCGGAGGTGTAGGAGATCAGTGCGATGTCGTCGGGGGTCAGCCCGGGAGGGGCAGGCCGCCGCCCCGCCCGTGCCCTCGCCACGTCGAGGATGTCGTCGGCGCCCTCGCTGCGCCGCCGGGTCAGGCCGGCGAAGATGCGCGGGTCGTCCAGGGTCTGCAGGTCCAGCGGGTCAGCGGTGAGCGCGGTCGTCACCCCCGCCGCGGTGGCCCGCTCACGGACGTGTTCCGCCCAGGCGTGCTCATCGCACACGATCGCGGACACTCCCGCGTCGGTGAGGATGTGCTGGAGTTCGTCCCGGTACATCGGGTTCAGCGGAACGACCGCGCCGCCCGCCTTCCAGGCGCCGAACAGGGCCGGCACGAACTGCGGGACGTTCTGCAAGTACAGCGCCAGCCGGTCGCCGGGGCGGAAGCCGCGCTCGAGGAGGTAGTGCGCCACCCCGTCGGAGAGCTCGTCCACCTCCCGGTAGGTCAGCGTGCCCCCGAGGTAGGTGAGGGCCGGACTGTCGGGTGCGGTGGCCACCGCGTCGGCCAGCAGCTCCAGCGTGGTGCGATCAGGGACCGGTTCCACCTCCGCCATCCGCTTGGTGTACTGGGCCGTCCACGGCCTGTCGTCGAACCAGCTCATAGCCGCCGAACCGCCTTTCAGGGGGAGAGGTTGTGTGGGCGTTCTCGTGTGGCGCGGTGGCGTTCACCGGCGACCCGGTCAGCGCGTCCCGGAGATCCCGCCGTCCACGGGGATCACCGTGCCGGTCAGGTACGCGCCCGCGCGGGAGGCGAGGAAGATCGCAGGGCTCGCGATTCCCTCGGGGGTGCCGACGCGGCCGAGGGGCACCCGCTCGACCACGGCGTCCCGCAGCTCGGGGTCGTCCAGGACGCGCGCCATCATCCTGGTCGGGAACGGGCCCGGCGCGAGGGCGTTGACGGTGATGTGTTCACTCGCCGACGTGGCGGCCACGCTTGCGGCGCGGTACGCCTTCCCGATCGGCGTCCGTGCCGTCGAAACGATGACTGCTTCCCTCATGTCGCCTCACTGCTTCCTGTCGGGCCGGTTCGTCCGG
>NZ_JBEXKU010000105.1:0-22064 GCF_040609575.1 Streptomyces sp. NPDC004647
CAGGTCGTGGATGTGGCGCAACTGCTCCTCGACTCGGTGAAGACGCCTCCGGCCGACCCGGCGGACGAGGCCGAACCGGCGGACGAACCAGAACCGGTCAAGTAACGGTCTGTACCGCCCGCCGCCCGCCGCCCGCCGCCGGGGCCCGCAACAGGGGCCCCGGCAAGCGACCCGGGCGACCACACCCTGGGGGTCGCGCGGCGGACTGACCACAAAGATCCACCTGGCCGCCGGCGGGCAGTGCCGGCCCACTGGCCGCGTTGCGCGTCCCCCGGGCCTCGCGTACGTCCGCGGACGCCGCCGGAGCTGGTGCTGGCGGACAAGGCGCCGTCCCGCCCGTACGTCCGGCCGGGCGCCGGGCGGCGGATGGCGTGGCTTGGCTCGGCTTGGCGTGATCCGAGGCCCCCGGCGGCGCGGGCAACTACGCACGCGATACGAGCCGGGGGACCGGACTCATGACCCTCCGGGTGTCTGCCCGCCGCTGCCCGGGTCCGGTGACGCGGGCGGTGACGACTGCCCGTCGGGCGCGGAGGGGCTGGGCGTCGGATTGGGGGCCGGGGGGCCTCCGCCGGGAGCCGAGGGGGTGGGGTCCGGTCCGGGGCCGCCCGTCGCGCTGGGTCCGCCGCCCGGCGGCTGCGCGGCGGCGCCGCCGCCGTTGGCGTCGGGGGAGGGCGCGCCGGAGGAGTCACCCGCCGCGCCCGACGAGTCGGACGCGGACGGCGAGGCGGAGGCCGAAGGATCGTGGGAGAAGTCCGCTGCCGTGCCGTCGCCGGGCGAACCCGCCGCACCGCCGGGCCGCGTCGCGCCTTCCCCCGACTCCGCCTGTCGGCCGTCCCCGTCCGCAGGGGCGGCACTCGGCACGCCGGGGATCGGCAGCAGCGTCCGGGGGGCGATGGGCGTGGCGCCGGTCAGGCTCAGCGCGAGTCCTGTGGCGTAGAGCGCACAGGCCGCGCCGGCGACCCAGCCGACCCGCCGGGAGATCCTCGATCGCGCACTTCCGGATCGTGTACTCCCCGAAGGCGTGCGACTCGCTGCGCGGGCCGCTCGGTGGGAGGTCCCGGTGCTGCTCGCGGTGCTGCCCGCGGTGCCGCCCGACGTGGAGCGCGGGCCTGTGGGGGAGGGGTCGTTGGTGCCGGAGCGGCCGGAGCGGCCGGGGCCGGCCGGGTCTTGGGAGGAACGGCCTGCCGTGGAGCCGCTGCGGGCTGCGGCGGAGGCGGAGGCGGCAGAACCACCGGATGCGGTGGAAGCGCCGGAGGCAGTGGAACCACCGGATGCGGAAGCGTCGGAGCCACCGGCCGCTGCCGAGGCGGGCGCGGATACACCACTGCTGCCGATGGCCTTGCCCGGAGCGCTGCTGACGCGACGGCCGCCAAATTCCTTGCCGGACCGGGCCGTTGAGGCAGCACTGTCGGCGCGGCCGGCGACCGGTGCGGATCCGCCCTTGCCGGGCGCCGGGATGGCCAGCAGCGCCCCGGGCTCGGGCGGTGGCCAGGCGAGGGCGTCTCCGTACTGTTCGGCCAACGGGTCGCCCGGCTCGGGCGGCGGCCAGGCGATGGCCTCGCCGTAGGGCTTGGTCGGGGGGACCTTCGATGCGGTGGGGCGCTCTTCCGGGGGAGGAGAGGGCTCAGGGGGGGTGTGCCTGGAGAGCATGCCGCAATGTAAACCGGCAGCTATCGGTCCTGGGGTGCGATTGCCTCACTCAGTCGAATTGTCGAGCCTAATGGTCGAATTCAGCCACGAGCGATTTACGTCTGCGTTGTCATCCTCACCCACCCCTACCGCCACGAACCGCTCGCTCGCCTTGTGCGGATGACGTGGACAAGTCCGGAGCCGGCCGGGCCTCCCGGGGGCGGACGCAGTGGCAGCGCGGCGCGGCCGACGCGGCCGTGTCGGGTAGCCGCCATAGCGACCCACAGGGCAAGGCAGGGCCGAACGAGCGGCGTCCGCAGCGCACTCCGCCGTCACGACGACGCGCGGCAACCTGGCCTCCCTCGTGGACGCGCGGTGTTCGCCGCACCCCTCGGACGACGCACCGAACGCCGCCGCAGCAGAAGTCCCGGGCCGCCGGATTGCCCCGTACGCCCCATGAGGACGCGACGCTCATCGACTCGACATGTTTGTGTTGTGCACGCGACAACGCACGGCCGCTCCCCGTCACTGCAATGACCAGTGACAACACCCGTCTGGGGAGGGGCAGATGACAATCACGTCACACCAGCACGAGCTCAGGGCCGCCGCCGCGCACCTGGGCCGGCGCCGGTTCCTCACCGTCACCGGAGCAGCCGCCGCGCTCGCCTTCGCCACCAACCTGCCGGGCAGCGCCGAGGCCGCCGAGGCCGACGCGCACAAGGCCATCACCGACGACCCGTTCACCCTCGGCATCGCCTCCGGTGACCCGCAGCCCGGCTCCGTCGTGCTGTGGACACGGCTCGCCCCCCAGCCGTACGAGACGGGCGGTGGCCTGCCCAAGGCCAGAATCGCCGTCCAGTGGGAGCTCGCGTACGACGAGCGGTTCCGGCGCGTCGCCCGGCGCGGAAGCGCCACCGCCCACCCCGAGTTCAACCACACCGTGCACATCGAGGCCACCGGCCTCGACCACGACCGCGTCTACTACTACCGCTTCAGGACCGGGAACTGGATCAGCCCGGTCGGCCGCACCCGTACCGCCCCGGCCCGCGGCGCCCGGCTGAACGAGCTGCGACTCGCCGCCGTCTCCTGCCAGGCCTACCACGACGGCTACTTCACGGCCCACAAGCACCTCGCGGCCGAGGACCTGGACGTCGTCTTCCACCTCGGCGACTACATCTACGAGTACGCGGTCGACGCCGCCGGCGGCGCCCGCAAGTACACCGACCGCACCCTCCCCGCCCACTTCAACCGCGAGACGACCACCCTCGAGGACTACCGGCTCCGCTACGCCCTCTACAAGACCGACCCGGACCTGATCGCCGCGCACGCCGCGCACCCCTTCGTCGTCACCTGGGACGACCACGAGACCGAGAACAACTACGCGGACGACATCCCGGAGAACGACGTCCCGCCGCAGGAGTTCCTGATCCGCCGGGCCGCCGCGTACCGCGCGTACTGGGAGAACCAGCCGCTGCGCCGCCCGCAGCAGCCCAGCGGCTCCGACATGCAGCTCTACCGGCGGCTGCAGTTCGGCACGCTCGCCCAGTTCGACATCCTCGACACCCGCCAGTACCGGTCCAACCAGGCGTACGGCGACGGCTGGCAGGTCCCGGGGCCCGAGTCCGAGGACGCGTCGCGCACGCTGACCGGCGGCACGCAGGAGCGCTGGCTGATCAACGGCTGGCGGTCCTCGCAGGCGCTGTGGAACGTCGTCCCGCAGCAGGTCACCTTCGCCCAGCGGCGCAGCACCACCTCCGCGGGCTACAAGCTGAGCATGGATTCCTGGGACGGCTACCCGGCTTCCCGCGAACGGGTCCTGGCCGGTGCCGAGGCCGCCGGGGTGGACAACCTCGTCGTCCTGACCGGTGATGTGCATGTGAGCTACGGCCTCGACATCAAGCGGGACTTCAAGGACGCGGACTCGCCCACGGTCGGCACGGAGTTCGTCACCACGTCGATCAGCAGTGGCAAGGACGGCGCGGACAAGCCCGCCAACTGGGCGACGTACATGGCCGCCAACCCGCACATGAAGTGGTACAACGGCCGCCGCGGCTATGTGACGGTCACGCTGGGCACCCAGGCCGCGCGCGCCGACTTCAAGACGGTCCCCGCGGTGACGACGCAGGGCGCGCCGATCACGACGGCGGCGTCCTTTGTCACAGAGCCGGGCAAACCGGGCCTCAGTCCGGCGTAGCGCATCGGGCAGCGGACGGTTCGCTTCGGGCCTGCCGGGTCGTACAGACCTGGCAGGCCCCCAGCTGTGCTGCGGCGCGCGGTCGCCTGCGCGGGCCGTGGACGGTTGACGGAGGGGGCGGGCTGCGGACCGTCGATCCGAAGTGCCCGGGGCGCACTGTCGGATCCGGCACTGTCCTCCCGCTCCGCACGAGCCGGCCGTGATCGTGCCCGTACGCGACGCCTCGTACAAGCCGGCCGCCGCCCACAGCGCCTCCGTCCGGCGTGATGCGGGTCGGCGGACCGGGATCCTCTCTGTATCTGTGCCGCCCTGGCGCGCCTTGGTCGGCTCTCGCCGCTCTCGCCTCCGTACGTGATGCGGGCCCCCGCACAGTGGCGCGGAGCGCGGGGCCACCCGGGACCTCGCCCGGGCCAGGCCTCGCCCTCGGCCGGTCGGCGCAACTCCCGTACGCTCGTGCTGTCCCGGAGCCCCCCGTACGCTCATGCTGTCCCGGAGCCCGGAGCCCGGAGCCCGGAGCCCGGAGCCCGGAGCCCGGAGCCCGGAGCCCGGAGCCCGGAGCCCGGAACACCCGCATGCGCAAGCCCCCGGCACACAAGCGGCTGCACGACACCGATGCCGCCCTCTCCGTGTCCGGGATCTCCCGCCGAAGTGGGCGGCGGGGGACGAGACGATCCCGCCCGTCGTGGGCCATCACCACCTCGCCTCTTCCCTGCCGCTACCACCCGCCTGTTGGCCCGCCGTGGTGCTCCAGCTGGTCTCGACCACTCGTGACTTGCTGAGAGCATGGATCAGGATTCGACGATGATGGAGAGCCGTATGCCGGAAACCCGCCCGGTCGGACCGGAGCAGCCAGCAGCCCAGCCACCCAGCCCTCCCGCGGGGCGTCGCACCAGCCTGTTGGTCACGCTCATCCTCGGCGGGCTGACAGCGGTGCCGCCGCTCTCCATGGACATGTACCTCCCGGCGCTGCCGGAAGTCACCGAGTCGCTGCGCAGCCCTGCCGCGACCGTGCAGCTGACGCTGACCGCATGCCTCACGGGCATGGCACTCGGCCAGATGGTCGTCGGCCCGATGAGTGACAAATGGGGCCGCAGACGTCCGCTCCTCGTCGGCATGGTGATCTATGTCGTCGCCACCGCCATCTGCGCCTTCGCCCCGACCGTCGAACTCCTCATCGCCTTCCGGCTCCTGCAGGGCCTCGCCGGGGCGGCGGGCATCGTGATCGCCCGCGCGGTCGTCCGGGATCTCTACGACGGCGTCGCGATGGCGCGGTTCTTCTCCACGCTGATGCTGGTCTCCGGAGTCGCCCCGATCATCGCCCCCGTCATCGGCGGCCAGGTGATGCGGATCACCGACTGGCGCGGCGTGTTCTACGTCCTGACCGCCGTCGGCATCCTGCTCACGCTGCTCGTCGCCCGCCGGCTCGAGGAAACGCTGCCGCCGGAGCGGCGGCACAGCGGCGGCCTCGCCGCCGCTCTCCGTACGATGCGCGGGCTGCTCGCCGACCGGGTCTTCACCGGATACATGCTCACGGGCGGGTTCGGCTTCGCCGCGCTCTTCGCCTACATCTCCGCCTCCCCGTTCGTCGTCCAGGAGATCTACGGCGCCTCCCCGCAGACCTTCAGCCTGCTCTTCGGTCTCAACTCGATCGGGCTGATAGCAGCAGGCCAGCTCAACGGCCAGGTGCTGGTCGGGCGGGTCAGCCTCGATAAGGTGCTGTTCGCCGGCCTCGCGATCATCACGATCGCGGCGGTCGCGCTGCTGCTGATGGCCTCCGGTGTCTTCGGCGAGGTCGGGCTGGCGCCGGTCGCCGGCGGGCTGTTCGTGCTGATGTCCGCGATGGGCCTGACGCTGCCGAACACCAACGCCCAAGCCCTGATGCGTACCCCGCACGCCGCCGGGTCCGCGTCCGCTCTGCTCGGCACGTCCTCCTTCCTCGTCGGGGCGGTCGCCTCACCGCTCGTCGGAATCGCGGGCGAGGGAACGGCCGTGCCGATGGCGATCGTCCAGGTGGTGTGCGCGCTCGCGGCCGTCGCATGCTTCCTCGGACTGTGCCGCCCCTGGCAGCGCAAGGAGCAGCAGCTCACGAAGGAGGAACAGCAGGCCGAGGGGCAGCAGCCCACCGAGGGGCGGATCCCGGGCAAGGAACAGCACCCGGGCAAGGGTCAGCACCCGGGCGAGGAGCAGGGAGCGGAGAGCTGAGCACACCACGCGTGCGCGCCGGGACGCCGGAGCAGGCCGGCCTCGACCCGGGGGAGCTGCGCCTGCTCGTACGCGAGGTCGAGCGGCTGCCCGAGGGGGAGCGGCCCTGGTGCGGTGGCGTCGTGGTGCTCGCAGGGCGCGGGGCGGTCGTCGCCGTCGAGCAGGCAGCCGGCTGGGCGGTGCGCTACGCGGCGTACGACGAGCAGGCCGGTCTGGGCGTCGAGCTGCCGCGTGAGCACTGGGTGCCGATGTGTACCGGCACACTCTTCGACCTGGCCTCGCTGACCAAGCTGTTCACCGCGATCGCGGCCATGCAGCAGGTGGAGCACGGCGTGCTCGACCTGGACCGGCCGGTGGCCGCGTACGTTCCCGACTTCGCCGCCGCGGGCAAGGCGGCCGTGACCGTACGGCAACTGCTCACGCACACCTCGGGTCTCCGCCCTGAACTGCCCTTCTACGAGCGGAAAGGGCGCGCGACGCAGCTGGCGACGCTCTGGGAGGACGCGCCGCTGACCGCCCCCGGCGCCGTCCGTCTCTATTCCGACCTCAACATGATCGCCCTCCAGGTGGTGCTGGAGCGGATCGCGGGCAAGCCGCTGGACGAACTCGTACGGGACGGAATCACCCACCCCCTGGGCATGACCGCCACCGGCTTCGCACCGCTCGGCGCGGGTGCCACGGCGGCGGCGACGGAGGATCAGCGCCGGCCCTGGGGCAAGCTCGACCGCGGCATGCTGCGCGGCGAGGTGCACGACGAGAACGCGTACGCGCTCGGCGGCGTCGCGGGCCACGCCGGTCTCTTCTCCACCGCCGGGGACCTCGGTGTGCTGTGCCGGGCGCTGCTGAACGGCGGCTCGTACGGCACCGGGTGCATCCTGGCCGCCGTGTCGGTGGAGGCGCTGCTCTCCCAGCCCGGGCTGGGCTTCGAGGTGGACCAGCCGTGGTTCATGGGGGAACTGGCCGGTCGGGGCGCCGCCGGGCACACCGGCTTCACGGGTACGAGCCTGGTCCTGGACCCCGCCACCGACACCTTTCTGGTGCTGCTCGCCAACACCGTCCATCCGCGGCGCGGCACCCCGACAACAGCCCTCGGGCGGCGGCTGCCACACACCTGGCGCGGGCGGCACGTTCGGCACGCGTTCAGGGCTGCCCGGGCGGATCGGACCATGCGGGCAGCGGTCCGGTGTGACCGCCGCAGGAGCTGCGGGGTGCCCGGGTCTTCGTCGGATCCTTGGCTCTGCCGTCGCGCTCTGTCGGGCCCGCGGTGTGTTGCTGTCCCCGTCGGGCCCGCGGTAGCTGTCCGCTGCCAACTGACGTGAGGCGGAGAGGCGAGGTGGGACGGCCGTGCAGGACGACGGGCAGCCGACCGCCCCGGAATCGGCCGGCACATGGCCTCGACCGCGTCGCGCGAACGGAACCGCCGCACGTCGGTCCGGCCGATCCGGAGCGCGGTGCGGGGAACACGATCCGCTGGTCGTGGCAGGTGCGTCGACCTGTCCGTGACCTCTACACTCGCTCGGATGCACGCCGCCGAACCCACCCGTGCCGGCGCCTCCGATGTGCCGGACGCGCTGCGCACCGCGCTCGCCCGGCTGCTCGACGGGTTGCCGCCGCGGCAGGCCGCGCAGGCCGTCGAGCGGCTGATCGCCAGCTACCGGGGGCGCACCCCGACCGACGCACCCGTGCTGCGGGACCGCTCCGACGTCGCCGCGTACGCCGCGTACCGGATGCCCGCGACCTTCGAGGCCGTACGGTCCGCGCTGGGGGCCGTCCGGGAGCTGGTGCCGGACTGGGTCCCGGCGAGCCATACGGACGTGGGCGGCGGAACGGGCGCGGCGACCTGGGCGGTGGCCGCGACCTGGCCGGAGGGGGAGCGCCGGACGACCGTTCTGGACTGGGCCGAGTCCGCGCTCGCGCTCGGCCGTGAGCTGGCGGAGGTCTCCGGGCAGCCGGCGTTGACGAGCGCGCAGTGGCGCCGCCGGGTGATCGGCAGCGGGCTCGTACTGCCGGAGGACACCGACCTGGTCACGGTCTCGTACGTGCTGGGCGAGCTGGCCGAGGACGACCGCAGCGCGGTGGTCGACGAGGCGGCGCGTGCCGCGCGGGCCGTGGTGCTGGTCGAGCCGGGCACGCCGGACGGCTACCGGCGCATCATCGAGGCCAGGGACCGGCTGATCGCGGCGGGGCTGAGGGTTGTCGCGCCGTGCCCGCACAGCGCGGCGTGCCCGATAGAACCGGGCGCGGACTGGTGCCACTTCGCGGCCCGGGTCGGGCGGTCCTCCCTCCACCGTCAGGTGAAGGGAGGCTCACTGCCGTACGAGGACGAGAAGTTCAGCTACGTGGCGGCGGTCGACTTCCCGGCGCCCACCGCGGGCAACCGGGTCGTCCGCCGCCCCCGGCTCCGTAAGGGGCAGGTCCTCCTCGACCTCTGCGCCTCGGACGAGGCGCTGCACCGCACGACGGTGACCAAGCGCCAGGGCCCGCTCTACCGGGCCGCACGGGATGCGGAGTGGGGCGAGGAGTGGCCGCCCCGCTCCGGCATCTAGTTCGGAGCGGCGGCGCTCGGGTGCTTGGTCGGGCCGCCCGGTTCCGGCTCCTGTCCGGAGCCGTGACGCTCGGGCGCTTTGGTCAGGGGCCGCCCCGTTCGGGCGTCCGATTCGGGGCGGCCGCAGTTTGGCAGACGCGTGGCTCGAGGCCACCGCCCGCGCTTTCAGGAGGTGGGGGAGAGCGGCGGGTGCCTCAGGGCCGTAGCTCCATCGTGCAGCACTTGACGCTGCCGCCCCCCTTCAGGAGCTCCGAGAGGTCCATCGCGATCGGCTCGTAGCCGCGCTCCCGCAGCGGCTCGAAGAGGCCCGGCGCGCCCTGTGGCAGCAGGACGTGGTGACCGTCGCAGACCGCGTTCAGGCCGAGTGCCGCCGCGTCCGGGTCCTCGGCGATGATCGCATCGGGGAAGAGGCGGGCGAGGACGGCCCGGCTGCCGGGGGAGAAGGCGGGCGGGTAGTACATCACCTCGTCGCCGCCGAGCACGGACAGCGCCGTATCGAGGTGGTAGTAGCGCGGGTCGACCAGGTCGAGGCCGATCACCGGGCGGCCGAAGAACTCCTGGGCCTCGGGGTGCGACAGCGGGCTGCTGCGGAAGCCGCGGCCGGCCAGCAGCCAGGAGTCGGTGACGGCGAAGTCCCCCTCCCCCTCGTTGATGTGCACCGGTTCGAGGACCTCGGCGAAGCCCTGGTCGCGGAACCACTCGCGGTGGACGGCGGCCTCGTCCGCGCGCTGCGGGTGGGCGAAGCGGGCGCCGAGCACCCGTCCGTCCACGACGGTCGCGCCGTTCGCCGCGAAGACCATGTCCGGCAGGTCGGGCCGGGGCGCAAGGACTTCCACGGAGTGTCCGAGGGCACGGTAGCGGTCGCGCAATTCCTCCCACTGCGCGAGAGCCAGCGGCAGATCCACCGGCTTCGACGGGTCCATCCAGGGGTTGATGGAGTAGGTGACCCGGAAGTACGTGGGTGGGCACATCAGGTACCGGCGGGAAGTGAAGGCTGAGCGCAAGGACGGCTCCTCACGGTGGATTCGAGCGCACAGGCCGGCTGCCGGTGCGCTCACACATGGTCCACCGTCCCGCCCCGGTGCGCAGCGTTCCGTACGCGTGTTTCACCGACGGCTCGTCGCGGCGACGTATTGGTACGGCCCGTCGCGGTGACGTACTTGTACGGCTCGCTGCGCCGACGTAGCGGACCGCCCGTCCGCGGCGACCCACCGGGACGGTCCGGCCGCTCGGACGTGCTGGACGGCCCGTGGCGCCGCCCGGGGGAGACGGTCCGGCACGTCGACGTACTGGGGGCGGGGGCCGGTGCGCCGACCGGCCGCGACGGTCCGGCACGCGGCGTACCGGAACCCGCCCGGCACGCCGAGCTACCGGGGCGGTCCGGCGCGCCGAGGTGCACGCACCTCGCGCCGAGGTGCACGCACCGGGGGCCCGGCCGCGCCGACGTGCCGGACCGGTGTCAGTCCGCGGGCTTCGCCGTGCCGCCGGATCCGGCAGGGCCGATGGGTTTCTCCGGGCCGCGGGTCTCTTCCGCGTCGGCCGCGCTCTCCCGCGCCTCCTTGAGTTTGCGGAGCAACTCCCGCTTCTGCTGCTGCGGGTCGGCCCCGCCCGGCGCGCCCCGGCCACCGCGGCCGCCGCGCATCGCTGAGCGGGGCAGATTCGCGCGGGTGCCGCCGACGCCCAGCATCTGGCCTGCACTGCCTCGGGTCATGAGGCCTCCTCGGTTCGTCGTCCACACCGGATACGAGGAATCGAGACGTTTCGTCTCGCTTCCTCTTGTCAAAAGTTTGCGCGAGACGTTCCGTCTTGTCAAGACGAAACGTCTCGCCTCGTATGGCTGGTAGATTTGACCCATGTCCGAGACCCGAAGCCCTGACTCCAAACGCCGCAGCGAACGCTCCCGCCGTGCCATCCTCGACGCCGCACTCGAACTCGTCGGCGAACTCGGCTACCCCAGGCTCACGATCGAGGCCATCGCCGGCCGTGCCGGAGTCGGCAAGCAGACGATCTACCGCTGGTGGCCGTCCAAGGCCGCGGTCCTTCTGGACGCCTTCATCGCCCTCGGCGAGGAGGCCGCGGCCGGCGAGCACGAGATCCCGAACACCGGGGACCTCGAGGCAGACCTCAAGTTCGTACTGCGCGCCACCGTCGACGAGCTCAATTCGCCCGAGTACGAGCTCCCCGCCCGCGCGCTGGCCGCCGAGGGAGTGATCAATGCCGAGCTCGGCGCGGAGTTCGTGGCCAAGCTCCTTGAACCGCAACTCCAGCTCTATGTGAAGCGGCTGCTTGCCGCCCAGGATGCCGGGCAGGTCGCCGAGCACATCGATCCGCGCGTCGCTCTCGAGCTGATCGTCGCCCCGCTCGCCCACCGCTGGCTGCTGCGCACCCTTCCGCTCACCCACGAATACGCTGACACCGTCGTCGAGTACGCACTGCGCGGCCTCAGCCCCCGCTGACCGCACTCCACACCCCCGCACCCCGCCCTCCGCGCCGGCGCCCCGGAGCCGCGCTCGCACCCGCACGGGCTCGGCCGGGTGGAGAGACCGGACCGGTGCGGCGGCTCGAGGCCGGGCGGGTCAGCGGATTCGGGGCGGTGTGGCCGCGAGCAGTGCCGGCGCATCGGTGATGATGCCGTTGCAGCCCAGTCGCAGTGCCCGGTCCCGGTCGCGCGGAGTGTTCACCGTGTGTGCCCAGACCAGCGGGATGCCGGACGCCGTCGCCCGCCGCAGATCCGCGTCGCGCGCCCCGTGGTCGACGTCCAGCAGTGACACGAATCCGCGCCACCGCCCCGGCTCGTCGTGGCGCAGTTGCCGCGCCGACCGCCACAGTTGCGCCATCAAGCCCATCCGATGGGCCCTGCGGGCCACGTCCGGACGGTTGGTGTTGACGAACACCGAGTGGACCAGGCCCCTCCTGCGAATGAGCCGGGCCAGAGCCGGCAGGCTCCGGGGGTCCTTCGCCTCCACCATCAGTACCGACTGCCGCCCCAGCCGGTCGAGCACCTCGTCCACCGTCGGCGGGCGTTCGGGACCCCACCGGCCGGGCAGCGACGAGCCCGGCCGCACCCGTACACGCCGCCAGTCGCTCCGGGTGAGATCGCGCACCGCCCCCCGCCGGTCGGTCGTACGGTCCAGGTTGCCGTCGTGCATCACCACGAGCGTGCCGTCCCGCAGCATCCGGGTGTCGAAGTCGAGCACCTGCACGGTGCCCCGGCGTAACGCCGCCGACAGGCCCGCCATGCTGTTCTCCGGAACCTCCAGCGCCCCACCGCGGTGAGCGGCGTAGACGACCTCCGGCAGGCGGTCAACCGTGAGCGGCCTGCCCCCCAGTCTCACCGGTACCAACTGGCCCGCCAGCGCCAGGACGACGGCCCCCGTCATGAGAGACCTTGTGACCATGAAGACAAAGCTAGGCTCGTATGTACGGGTATGCCCGGCTAAGGCATCCCAATGGATGGCCGACCCCACCCACCCCGGATGCGAACACCGGCCACCGCAGGAGCAGGATGGTGGCAGCATGGATCGGACAGCGGTCGAAGTGAGGGGATAGATGGAACGCGAAAGCAGGTTCTCCCAGTGGCTGCGCCGCCGTCCGAGGAGTGGGACCGGAGGCGGCAAGGGGACGGATGCGGTCGACGCCGCCGGCCGTGAGGATCTGTTGCTGGCCGCCGCTGCTGCGGGCTTCCCCCTCGCGCAGGCCGCCTACCCACACGGCTACGGGTGTTCCTGCGACCGGATCGGCTGTCCCACCCCCGGCAGGCACCCCGTCTCCTTCGCCTGGCAGACCCAGGCCTCCACCGACGCGGAGCAGGTCGGCCGCTGGCTCCGCGCCCATCCGCAGGCCAACTTCATCACCGCCACCGGCATCAACCACGATGTGCTCGACGTCCCCTCCGAAGCCGGGCTCAGCGCGCTGGAGCGGCTGGAGAGCGAGGGCATCGACGTCGGCCCGGTCGCCGGGAGCGGCGACGGACCCCAGGGCAGGGTGCTGTTCTTCACCGCCACCCGTACCCCGGACGACGAGGACGAGTGGTGGCCCTGCCAGCTCGACTGCCACCCCGAGACCATGGACGAGCACCCCGGACTGCGCTGGCACTGCCGCGGCAGCTATGTCCTCGTACCCCCGGCGCAGCTGCCGTCCGAGGACCCGGTGACCTGGCTGCGCGGCCCCGAGCGCCCGCTGCCCGATCCGCTGACGCTGCTGGAGGCGCTCACCGACGCCTGCGCCCGGTACGTCACCGAGGACACCGAGCGCGAGTCCGCGGCCTGGCCGCTGCGCCGCTGATCAGGGCCGCGCCCCGGTCACACCTTCAGCCGGGTCAGCGCCCGCGCCCCGGTCACACCGTCCAGCCGGTCAGCGGCCGCGCGCCGCGGTCACACCCTCCAGCCGGTTGAGGAACTCCACCGGGCCGTCTGTCGGAATCAGCACCGCCGACTCCGAGATCCTCCTCTGGATCAGCGTCGTCCTGGCCTTGCCGGTCAACAGCCCGTTCGTCGTGGCGTCTTCGATCTTCCCGACCGAGAAGCCCTGGGCCATCGACCGCTGTTCGGCGTGGTGCGTCGCGAAGAAGGCCAGCGCGCCGCCGTCCGCCGTACGGAGCGCCAGCGGGGTGTACTGCGGAGGCCGCGCGGGCTGGTCGTCGTAGTCCGTCCAGAAGTGCACGGTCTTCCGCAGCTTCCTGCGCGTCGCCAGCTGGTCGGTGGTCGCCTGACCCGGCGCGAAGGCGTCCCCCTTGCCGGTCTCGAGGTAGTCCGCGTACGTCTCGCTGAGCTTGCCCGGAGCCATCGCCAGGCCCGCCGACGAGCCGCCCGCGACCGGCTCCGCCCAGCCGTCAGCGTCCTTCTTGAACTCCGGCACCTTGTCCTTGCGGAGGATCGACAGATACGCGGCCTTCCAGGCCTCGTCCGCCGCGGAGCGGGTGAAGACCAGCAGCCAGCGGAAGTCGTTCCGGTTGCTGTCGGTGTCCACCAGGAAGAACTTCGGCCAGCCGGCCTGCTTCGGAATCGTGTACTTCGTGTCCGACAGCTCCAGGTCGGGATAACCCGGGTTCCCCTCCGGCTGGTTGACGCGCTGCGCCTTGAGACCGGCATGGCCCATCGTGTGGAGCGCTCCCGTCTCGACACCCGCTATCACGGACGGGTCGACCTCGCGGTATGCCTTGTTGTACCCGGCCGTGAAGAGCTTCACGGCCTTCGCCGCCTCAGCCTTCGTCGTCGCCGGGATGACCTCCCGCTCGCCGTGCACCGTCATGCACCCCGTCAGCACCGGCGTCAACAGAGCTGCGGCTGACAGGAACGCCGTCACCCGGGGCAAGCTGCGTGGCGTCCGAATCATCGGGTCCAGACTCCTTCGATGGCTCCTTCGGGGCTGCTTGAGACGGCGCAACCCTACCCGGGGCGAGGAACAGCGCGAGCGTCGGGACCAGATACAACGCCCACACCACGACCTGGACAACGGTCGGGTCCGGCTGGAAGTTCACGGTGCCCTTCAGCAGGGTGCCGTACCAGCTGTCCGGCGGAATCGTGGCGCTGATGTCGAAGGCCTTGGTTCCCAGCCCCGGCAGAAAACGCGCCTCCTGCAGATCGTGGAAGCCGTACGCAAGCACGCCCGCTGCGACGACCACTAGCAGCGCACCCGTCCAGGTGAAGAACTTCGCCAGGTTGATCCGCAGCGCGCCGCGGTAGAACAGCCAGCCCATCACCGCGGCCGTGACCAGCCCCAGCAGAACACCGATCAGCGGGCGCGCCGTTCCGTCGTCCGTGGCTTTCACGGCCCGCCAGACGAACAGCGCGGTCTCCAGGCCCTCCCGGCCCACCGCGAGGAAGGCCGTCGCCACCAGCGCGCCCGTACCGACGGCCAGCGCCTGGTCCAGCTTTCCCTGCAGCTCGGCCTTCAAGTGCCGGGAGGTGCGCCGCATCCAGAAGACCATCCGGTCCGGGTCGAGATTCCGCCGGGTCCAGTGATCCCGGTCTCACGGTCCTCGCCCCCGGCCCGGTGTCCGAGGGGCGTGCCATCATCATCGTGCTGTTGTGCCGACATCTGTCGGCGAGCGGACATCTGGGGGGATGGTGGCTCGAACCATGGCATTCGACGCGGCTCTGCGGGAGCTGCGCGGCGCACAGAAAACGGCGAAGGGGGTCTCGCTGTACTCGCGCCACATCAACCGGCCGGCCGGGCGGATTCTCGCCGCGGCGGCGTACCGCATCGGGCTGACGCCGAATCAGGTCACCCTGGTCAGCGCGGCGTTCAGCTTCGCGGCGATCGCCGCGGTGGCGTGCGGCCGGCCGTCCTGGGCGCTCGCTGTCACCGTCTACGCGGGGCTCGCGGTCGGCTTCGCCTTCGACTCGGCGGACGGACAGCTGGCGCGGCTGCGGCGGGAGAGCAGCGCGGCGGGGGAGTGGCTCGACCACGTTGTGGACTGCGCGAAGATCACCGCGCTGCATGCCGCCGTGCTCGTCTCCTTTTACCGATTCTTTGATCTGCCGGGCCGGGGCTGGCTGCTGCTGCCACTCGGATTCCAGTTCGCGGCCGTGCTGATCTTCTTCGGCGGGCTGCTGACGGACAAGCTCAAGCCGAGGACGGCCGCCACATCCTCTGCCGCCCCTGCCACTGCCGCCGCCGGCTCTCCCGGCTCGGCTGTCGTTCCGGCCGCCGCACCCTCGCGCATACGGGCCGTCGCTCTGCTGCCCGTCGACTACGGCGTCTTCTGCCTGGTCTTCCTGCTGCTCGGCAGCGAGCGGACCTTCCTCGCCGGATATACGGCGCTGTTCGCCGTCCATGTGCTGTTCCTGGCCGCGTTCATGGCGAAGTGGTTCCGGGAGCTGAGTGCGATACGCCCTGGGTGACCGGCGAGGCCAGGACGTCGAGTGCCCGGCGCAGCTGGGTGCTCGACGTGTGCACGGTGTAGGGGAAGTAGACGACCTCCACCCCCACCGTCGCGAAGTCGCGCTCCAGCCGTTCGCCCTTGGGCGTGCCGCGCCAGTCGTCGCCCTTGAAGATCACATCGAACCGGACCTGCTGCCAGGTCACCAGCTTGTCCGGCACGGTCTCCACGAACGCCGCGTCCACGAAACGGATACTGCGGACGATCTCCAGGCGCTCGACCAGCGGCACCACCGGTGCGCGGCCCTTGGCCAGTTCGGCCATCTCGTCCGAGACGACCCCGGCGACGAGGTAGTCGCACTGGCTGCGGGCGTGTCTGAGGATATTGAGGTGGCCGACGTGGAAGAGGTCGTAGACCCCCGGTGCGTAGCCAACGGTGTGCGACGGCATGCGAAATGGATCCCCCCACTCGCGATGCGCTCCCCAGCGCATCAGAGCCACCGACGATAGCCGGGCGCAACCGCTCCCACCCGGAGGATTGCCTTCTTCATCGCCTTTCCGCAGCGCGGCGCTGTCCCCACCGACCGGCACCACCGCTGCAAACGTCGTCGAACGACCAGAGAAATACGACATGTAGTACCGGCGAAAGGCTAGGGTGCATCTGATCGACTCTGGGGGGAGGAGATGCGCCATGCCGGAGCATGGGGGGCGGCGCCTGCTGCTGATATCCACCAACTACGCGCCCGAGCAGGCCGGAATAGGCCCGTACGCGACGCAGATCGCCGAACACTGGGCCGTCGGCGGGCAGTCCGAGGTGCACGTGCTGGCCGGGCTGCCGCACTACCCGGCCTGGCGGACCGACCCCGCCTACCGCGGGGTGTGGCGGACGGTGGAACAGCGCGCGGGCGTGACGGTGCACCGCCGCCGGCACACCGTCCCGCCACGGCAGACCGCCGTACGCCGGGCCCTCTACGAGGCGTCGATCCTCGCGCACGGGCTGGTCGCCCCACCGCGTATGGGCCCTCCCGATGCCGTGGTCGCCCAGCTGCCGAGCCTGGCCGGTGGCGTCATCGGCGCGCGTATCGCCGGCCGGCACCGCGTCCCGTACATCCCGGTCGTCCAGGATCTGATGGGCGCAGCCGCGGCGCAGAGCGGTATCCGCGGCGGTGACAGGGCAGCGGCCGCCGCGGCCGCCGTCGAGGGGTACGTCCTCAAGCGCGCCACCCTCGTCGGCGTCATCCACGAGACCTTTGTGGACAAGGTCGCGGCGATGGGGGTGGAGCGGGACCGGATCCGGCTCGTGCCCAACTGGTCGCATGTGGAGCGCCCTTCGAGTCCGCGCGCCGAGACGCGCGCCCGGCTCGGCTGGCCCGAGGGGCGGACCGTCGTCCTCCACTCCGGCAACATGGGCCTCAAGCAGGGTCTTGACGTCCTCGTCGAAGCGGCCCGGCAGGCTCCCGACATCCTGGTCGTCCTGATGGGCGACGGCAACCAGCGCGAGCACCTGCACACCCTCGGCGCCGGGCTGCCCAACCTTCACATCCTCCTGCCCGCGGACGAGGGCGAGTTCCCCGATGTGCTGGCCGCCGCCGACGTCCTCGCCGTCACCCAGCGGGCCTCCGTACTCGACATGAGCATCCCCTCCAAGCTCACCTCCTACTTCGCGGCCGGGCGGCCCGTCCTCGCCTCTGTCGCGGAGGAGGGCGGCACGGCGGAGGAGGTACGGCGTTCGGAAGCGGGAGTTCTGGTTCCGCCGGAGAATCCCGTCGCACTGCTGTCCGCTGTCCGTAAGCTGGCCGAAGACCCCGCCGCCGCAGACGCGTTGGGGTCGCGCGGCCCCGCATACGTCGACGCCCACCTCAGCCGCGAGGCGGGCCTCGCCCGGATCACCGGGCTGCTGGACGAAGCGCTCGAAGGCCGCCCCGTACGGCAGAGGGGGGCCCGCACATGACATCGCACATGACGCACCCGGCATCGGCGGGGGCGGACCAGCCGCGCGCCGGGCAGTCGCACGAGGAACCGGACCTGCTGCGCGACCAGTTCAAACAACTGCTGCGCTACCGGCTGCTGCTGGCTCTGGGCATCGTCGTCGGCCTGCTCGGCGGCGTGTGGATCGGCCTCGCGGGCGGTGCGTCGTACGTCGCCACCAGCGAGGTCACCGTACGGTCCGCCACCGTCGACCCGTTCGCGCCCGGCGGCACCACCCCCGACAAGCAGGTCAGCATCGGCTCCGAGCGGCAGACGGCCGTCAGCAACGCCGTCGCCTCGCGCGCCGCGAAGGCCCTTCGTACGTCGGTCGGCGCCGAGAAACTCCAGTCCGGCCTCCAGGTCACCAACCCGCCCAACACCCTCGTCCTGCGCTTCGCCTACACCGACTCCTCGCCCGGCAGGGCGGCCGAGCGCGCGAACGCCTTCACCCAGGCCTATCTGGACAACAGGCGGCAGCAGACCCAGTCCCTGATCGACAACATGGTCGAGGGGTACGAGAAGCAGCTCAAACCCCTGGAGAAGCAGCGCGACGAACTCGCCGAGCAGATCTCGGGGCTGAGCGACGGCCGCGCCCTGGACACCGTTCTGTCCGTGCAGTCCGGAGTCCTCGGCAAGATCTCCGAAATGAACGCCGGCATCACCAAGCTCAAGGCGCTCGACACCACCCCCGGCTTCGTGGTCCGCACCGCGACCCCGCCGGCCGATCCCTCCGGACCCGGCCTGCCCATGCTGCTGGGTCTCGGCGCGGCCGTCGGCATCGGCCTCGGGCTGCTCGCCGCCTGGGTGCGGCTCGTCTTCGACCCCACGGCCCGCAGCGAGAACGATGTCGTACGGGCCCTGCGCGCGCCCGTACTCGGCACTCTCCCGCGGCGCCGGCGCGGGGAGGCCGCCGCGCTGCTCGCCGAGGGCCGACTCGGGGAGGAGTACCGCTCGGTCGCCTTCCGGCTCGCCTACGACCAGCGGTTCGCCGGGCGGCGCAGGCTGCTCGTGGTCGCACCGCGCGGTGCCATCGACACGGCGGCTGCGGTGTCCGTGAACCTCGCCGCTTCGTTCGTCGAGATGGGGAGAGAGGTCCTGCTCGTCGAAGCGGATCTGCGTACGCCGTCGCTCGCCGCCCGGCTGCGCGCCGCCGACGGCATCCGGCCCGGCTGGGCGCGTACGCCCGCGCGCGGCGACGGCGGCTGGCCCACCGGCGAGCAAGTCCCCATCGACGCGGGCGAGTCCGGCGCCTTCGAACTGATCCCGGGCACTCGCGTCCGCAACGTCGCCCGCGCACTGACCTCCACCCCCGCCACCCAGCTGATCGCCACGGCCGACGACGAGGACGCGGTGGTGGTCGTGCTCGCCCCTGCCGTGCTCTCGTACGCCGACGCCATCGCCCTGGCCGACCGCGTGGACGGCGTGCTGGTCGTCTGCGATCCGCGCGAGGTCCGCCGCGACGACCTCGACCGGATCCGCGAACTCGTCAGCGGGGCGGGGGGCACGGTGCTCGGCGCGGTCCTGCACTCCGACGGCAGCGGGAACCGGCGTGGTGGGGCGAAAGGTGCCACGGGCGCGCGCCGCCGGATCGGCCCCGAGAGCCGCCCGACCGATCCGCCGGCCTCCGGCCGGGACGAGAGCCCGGACGCGACCACGGCGACGACGGCGGCCACGACCGCGGCCGGGGGCCCGGGAACCCTCGGCCTGCGCGCGGTCGACCCGGCGGACCTCCCGGCGCGCCCGGCCTCCCGAAGATGACGGACCGGGAGGGTCCGGCCGGCACCGACACGCCTGCCCGTCTCGGAACCCGGCTCGCCGTTCTCTGTTCCGTCGCCGATCAGGGCGTGGCGGCCCTCACCAATATCGTCGTGCTGGTGGTGGCCGCCCGGCTGTCCAGCGCCGCCGGGTTCTCCGTCTTCTCCCTCGTCTACACCGTCTTCACCGTGCTCCTGGGGCTCTCCGTCTCCTACGTCGGCCAGGCCCTCGTCCTGGAACGCGGCACCTCGGCGGGTGTGCGGGGCGCATGCTGCTCGGCGGTCGTCTTCACCGCCTGCGCCTCGACCGCCACCGGCGGGCTCATGGCCGCGGTCCTGTTCCTCGTACCGGGCGGCGACACCGCGCGCGGACTCGCCGTCCTCGGCCTCGTCCTGCCCGTCGTCCTCACCCAGGACGCCATGCGCTACTGCTTCTCCACCCTCCATCTGCCGCACTTCGCCCTCACCGCCGACCTCGTACGCCTGGCCGCCGCCGTACCCGCCCTCGCCGTCCAGCCGCAGGGCGCCGGGCCCGCCCGCCTGGTGGCCGTCTGGGGGCTGTCCGCGATCCCCGCTCTCGCCGTCGGCGCCGCGCTCCTCGCGCCCCGGCTGCGCGGCGTCCCCGCGGACTCGCGCCGCTTCCTGCGCCGCGGCCATCTCGGCAAGCGCTTCGTCCTCGAATTCGCCGTGGGCAACGCCGCCGGCCAGCTGGCGATCGTCGGACTCGGCCTGTTCGCCGCCCCGTTGGCGGTCGGCGCGCTGCGCGGCGTGACCACCCTCTTCGGCCCCATGAACGTCCTGTTCAACGCCTCCACCGCCTTTGGCCCGCCGATCCTGAACCGCTACCCGGACGCGTCCCGCAAGGTCCGCGCCACCGCGCTTCTCGCCGCCGCGCTGGCCGCGGTCGCCGCCCTCTGGGCCACGGTCCTGATCACCCTGCCCGACCGTCTGGGCCGCGAACTCCTCGGCGACACCTGGGCGGCCTCCTCGGCCCTCCTCCCGGCGACCGGCAGCCAGTACGCGGCCATGGGCCTGGGCACCTGCGCCCTGCTCACCCTCCGCGTGCTGCGGCCCCGCGCCACCCTCCCCATCCAGGTGGTCTTCTCCCTGCTCTCGGTGGCCTTCATGCTCACCGGGTACGCCCAGGGCGGTGTCCTGGGCGCGGCTTGGGGGCTGTGCCTCGGCTCGGTCCTCAAGGGGAGTGCGGCCTGGCTGCGCATCGTGTCCGTACGCCGCGAGGCGCTCCTGCCCTCCGAAGCCGCTCCGGACGGCTCCCGCGGCGGCCGGGACCGCCGGGCATCCGGTGCGGACGACGCCCCGCGCTGAGCTTGTCGTTCACCGGTGCATCGTTCCGGAAGGAGGGCACCGTGACCGCTGAGCCCGGTATCGAGTCTTCCGGCAGCGCGGGGAATCCAGGTCCAGCGGCTGGCCGGCGAACCGCGGGTGGCCTGTATGGCTGACAGCGATTCCCTGGCCGCGCAAGGCCCGCTGACCCTGTCCCAGCTGGCGGACCGGCCCCATATCGGCTGGTCACCGCAGGTGCCCCGGATGTGGCAGGACTTCTGGTCGGCTGATCCGCGCCCCGACGGGAGCCCGGTGCGCGACACCGCCCATCGGGTGGCCGACTTCGAGACCGCGCTGTCGGCCATCTCCCTTGGCGAGGAATCCAGTTCCCGCCCGCTTCCGCACGACATCTGTATCCGCGCCCCGGGGTGGCCTACGTCGATGTCGTCGACCTCAGCCCCTGCACACTCGTCCTCGCCTGGCTCGCCAGGAATCGTGACCGCACCTTGGTTGCGGCCATGCGGCGGGCCACGCGTACGGTCCTCCGCCGCCGGACGACGGGGTCCGACCGGGGCTCTGGCCCATGAGTACAGTCATGCCCGGCTGACATGGCTGATATGGCTGACGCGGCTGACGCCGGCTGACGCGGCTGGTGCGCGCCGGAAGCGCGCGGGAAGCGTGCGGCCGGTGGAGGCCGGGTCGGGGGGCCGGGTCGGGAGCCCGGTCGGGGGCGGGGAGAGCGGCCGACCGGCAGGAGCGGCCATGCGTCATACGTGGCCCACGGCCGCTCCGTTCCCCCGTACAGCTCCGGTCGATGGCGTGATCCCGGTACCGGTGTGAGGGTGGAATGGGTCGTTCCGTCTCAGCCAGCCAGGAGCAGCAGATGATCGTCACCATCGTGGGGTCGGGCAGGATGGCCCGCGGCATCGCCATCCGCGCGCTGGTGGGCGGGAACGCGGTACGGCTGACCGACCACAACCCGGCCAAGGCGCAGACCCTGGCCAACGAACTGGGCCAGGTGGTGAAGGGGGCGAACGTCGAGGCCACCGGTCCCGGGGGCGTGGCTGGCGTGGACCTGGTCGTGATGGCTGTGCCGTATCCGGCCGGACGGGACGTGGCCGCCTCGTTGGGCGACGAGCTGTCCGGCGCGGTCGTCGTCGACATCTCCAACCCCGTCGACTTCAGCACCTTCGACTCGCTGGCCGTGCCCCCCGGCACCTCAGCGGCCGAGGAGATCGCGGCGGCGGCGTCCTCGGCCCGCGTCGTCAAGGCCTTCAACACCACCTTCGCGGGGACTCTGATCGGGGGAAAGGTGGCCGGTCAGCCGCTGGATGTCTTCATCGCGGGTGACGACGAGGCGGCCAAGGCGACGGTGGTCGAGCTCGTCCGCTCCGGCGGGATGCGGCCCCTGGATGTCGGGCCGCTGCGCCGTGCCCGCGAGTTGGAGGCGTTCCAGTTCTTGCACATGGCGGCCCAGGAGCGGCTGGACCTGAACTTCTCCAGCGCGATCAAGATCCTTCCCTGAGCGCCGGAGGCGGAGGAGCGGCCCCTCGGCCCGCCGTCCCGCTGAGCTTGTTCTTTATGGTCTGACCTGGTCACGTTCGGCGATGCTCTCGGGTCGTCTGACTGTTTTGCCCACGTCGTAGCGGGTGGCGGGGTGCCGGTT